>JBKBVM010000029.1:0-14357 GCA_046289555.1 bacterium | reverse complement strand
GGGTCCGAAGGGATCCACCGCGAGGCCGTGGATGTGCGGCCCGGGGATCTCCCGGACCCGAGCAGCCGCGGCCTCGGTGCCCAGCCCGTCTGCCGCGGAGGTGGCGGTCACCAGCACCGCGGCGATGGATGCTACCCGGCGGGCGGCGAGCACGCGCCCACGTGCGACCGTCCGGGACCCAGCCACCGTGCCTTACCTGGGCATCATCGGCATCGTGGGCATGCCGGGCATCGTGCTCCGCATCATGTCTCCCATCATGTGCTGCATTCCCGGGTCAGACATGTGCTCCTGCATGTGTCGCTGCATCTGAGGGTCCTGCATCCCCCGAAAGCACGCGTCCATCATGGACCGCATGGCCTCCGGATCCTGCGGGGTCGGGGTCATCGCCCCGTGCGTCTGCCCAGGCCCGTGCACGGGAGCAAAAGAGGGCGGGGTCTGGGTGAGCCCCTGGGCCCAAACCAGACCGCCTGTAGCGAGCAGCACCGCCAGCGTCGAAAAGCCGACCCGGACCACAGTCCCCACGACTTCCACCTCCTCGTGGCGCATGCTACCATCTTCGATGGTACGACCGCAAGGGGGTGAGACGTGCCGAACCGGAGGACCTTCCTCAGGTGGTTGGCCGCGGCTCCTGTGGTGGGGGCCCTCGCCTCCTTCACGGCTCCCCTGCTGCGCTACCTGAAGCCGAACCTGGAGCTGCATCTTCAACTACGTGCCGAACTGGCGGGAGGTCACGGCGGGCTACCCGCTACTTTCTCTGTGAGGTCCGGAACGGGGTCGTGGTGGCCACAGGGGTAGAACCCGGCGGGATCGCCTGAACCCAGGCCGAACTGGCGCGTCGGGGTTCCGCGGAAACGCCGTTCGCAAGTTCGGGGGATCCGTGGTCGAATTTGCAGCCTGCTCCACCCGGCGCGGCTTCCAGTAGAATCCAAAGTATGGAACTCAAGCTGGTGCCCATCGAAAAGCCAGAACCCCTGAACGTCATCCTGGGGCAGTCCCACTTCATCAAGACCGTGGAGGATCTGCACGAGGCCCTGGTCGGCGCGGTCCCCGGCATCAAGTTCGGCGTGGCGTTTTCGGAGGCTTCCGGCAAGCGGCTCGTGCGCCGGTCTGGCACCGACCCGCAGCTGGTGGACCTGGCGGTGCGTAACGTGCTCGCCATCGCCGCGGGCCACACCTTCCTGATCGTGCTGGGTGAGGGGTACTACCCCATCAACGTCCTGCACGCGGTGAAGGCCTGCCCGGAGGTCGTGCGGATCTTCGCGGCTACCGCAAACCCGCTGGTCGTGGTGGTGGCCGAGGAAGGGGACCAGCGGGCAGTGTTGGGGGTGATGGACGGGTTCAAGCCCCTAGGGGTGGAGGACGACGCCGAGGTGGCCTGGCGTAAGGACCTGCTGCGCAAGTTTGGCTACAAGCTGTAGGGCTGCGGTGCGCCCCTTCGAAGTCATCGACGCCCACGTCCACCTGGTCACCCCGCGTATGGTAGACCGCGCGGTGCGGCCCAGCGTTCCCATCCGTGCCCCGGCGCTCGAAGCGGCCGCACGGGCCCGGCGGAACCGGCTCCAGCAGCTCGCGGGCCAGAGCCTGGAGGAGATCGCCGCGTGGTGGGAACGGCAACTGGACGCCCACGGGGTGGCCGCCGCGTTCTTCATCGCGGTGGGGGAGGCCAACGAGGAACTGGCGGAATTCTGCTCCCTGAACCCCCGGCGGTTCTTCGGGTGGGGCAGCCTCTCAGACCCTCTCCACCCGGACGCGCCGCGCGTGGTGGCACGCTTCCCCGAGTGGGGGTTGCGGGGCCTGAAGCTGTACCCGCCCACCCAGCGGTTCCACGCCAGCGACCGGGCGGTCTTCCCTGTCTACGAGAAGGCCGCGGAGCTGGGCATCCCGGTCCTGTTCCACTTTGGGATCACCGTGGCGCCTCTCTATGACCTGACCTACGCGAATCCCCTGTTCCTGTCCGCGGCGGTCAAACAGTTCCCGGACGTGACGTTCGGCATCGCCCACTTCGGTGCGGGCTTTCTGCGCGAGACCCTGTTCCTCGCTTACCACACCGACAACGTGTTCGTGGACACGTCTGGGACGAACAACTGGCGCGACTACACACCCGGGAACCCCTCCTTGGAGTCCGTGTTCGCGGACGCCCTGCGGGCGTTCGGGCCGCAGCGGGTGGTGTTCGGGACCGACACCGCCGTGGGTCCCTACCGCGGCGCCATCCTGGAAGAGCAGCTGCAGATCCTGGAGCGGCTGGGCCTGTCGGAGGAGGAGCGGGCGCTCGTCATGTGCGGCAACGCCCGGCGGCTGTTCCGTCTGGAAGCCCCCGTGGGCGGCAGGCCGTGAGGTCACGGTACCGGTTCGTGTCTCCTTCAGGGGGCCATCAGGTACTGGAGGCTGAACGGTTGCGGGTGGGGACCAGCCCCCGGCAGGATTCCAGGGGCGCGCAGACCGAGCACCGTGCCGAGCCAACCCCCTCCCGTGTACTCCACCACCCGCGCCCGCGGGATCCGGGCCAGCCGCAGGGCTTCTGAGACTGCGTCGTCGAAGGAACCCAGCCGGTCGACCAGCCCGAGCCGTTGGGCCTGCGAGCCGGTGTAGATCCGCCCGTCCGCCAGCTGCAGTACCCGCGAGCGCTCCATGCGTCGGCCCCGCGCCACCACGTCCACGAACCGCCGGTACGCCTCGTCCACGATGCCCTGGAACAGCGCAGCTTCCTCCGGGGTCAGAGGCCGGTCCGGGTTCCCCATGTCCTTGAACCGGCCGCTTTTGAACACCACGGTCCGCAGCCCGATGCGCCGGTTGAACTCCTGCAGGTTCGGCAGCACCACGATGACGCCGATGCTGCCCGTCAGGGTAGAGGGGTCCGCCACCACACGGTCCGCGCCGGCGGCCACGTAGTAGCCCCCGGAGGCCGCCACCTCGGTCAAAAGCGCCACGACGGGCTTGCCGCCCTGGCGCAGCTCCACCAGTTTGTCGTGGATCTGGGCGCTGGCGACCACCGACCCTCCGGGCGTGTTGAGCTCCACCACGACCGCCTTGACCGCCCGGTCCCTGCGAGCCCGCTCCAGCTGCGCCAGCACGCGCCGGGACGAGGCCACCGGGCCGAAGGACAGCAGGCCGCCGCCTTCCTGGCTGATGGCGCCCACCACCCGTACGAGGGCCACCTTGTCCGCACCTTCCCCGGTTACCACCCGCTCGCCGGCGTCCCCGAGGGGCCGGAGCCCGGTCCCCAGGGCGAAGCCGGCTGCAGCTCCCAACAGGGCGGCCACCAGCAGGGCCACCAGGGCCAGCACCACGCCCGCGATCCACACCACCGGCCGTTGCACCTCGCACCCCCTCAAAACCCGTCGTTCCCGCCGGCTCGGTGAACACGTTAGGCGACCCGCGGGGAGGAGGCAAGCGACTTTACACGCTCTTAATCGCCCCTTGCTTCCGGCTTGAACTTGGGAGGGCACGCTGGCCCCGAGACTGAGGAGAAGGAGGTGGCACGACGGTGAACAGGCGCTTGGCCGTGGCTGGCGCAGCGGTGGTGGTCGCGAGCCTAGTGGGGGCAGGGTGGGCGCAGCAGCGCGCCGGGGGCACTGTCAGCCCTCCGGGGACCATCGTGGTGGACGGCTCCAGCACCGTAGCACCGCTCACGAGCGCGGTGGCGGAGGAGTTCCGCAAGACGGCGCAGGGCCGGTCCGTGCGGATCACAGTGGGGATCAGCGGGACTGGAGGTGGGTTCAAGAAGTTCTGTGCGGACAGCCCCCAGTCCCGCACGGACATCCAGGACGCGTCCCGACCCATCCGGCCTGAGGAGGACGAGGCGTGCCGGCGGAACCAGGTGAGCTACGTGGAAGTCCCGGTAGCCATCGACGGGCTGAGCGTGGTGGTGCACCCCCGCAACACGTGGGCCACCTGCCTCACCCTGGGCGAGCTCAAGCGCATGTGGGAGCCCGGCGCGGAGCGCAGGATCACCAGCTGGCGGCAGGTCCGGCCCACCTTCCCCGACCGGCCTCTTCGGCTGGCGGGAGCGGGAGCCGACTCAGGGACGTTCGACAGCTTCACGGAGATGGTGGTGGGACGGGCGAAGGCCAGCCGGGGCGACTACCAGGCCACGGAGGACGACAACGTGACCGTGCAGTTCGTCAGCCGAGACGAGGGGGCCCTGGGCTACTTCGGTCTGGCGTACCTGGAGGAGAACCTGGGGCGCGTGAAGGGGGTTGCCGTCGACCCCAGCGACCGCGTGGACCTGGGGTCCAACGACCAGTGCCGCGGGATCGAGCCCACTTTCGACAACACCAAGTCGGGCCGCTACCCGCTGACCCGTCCCATCTTCATCTACCTGAACCGCACGAGCGCCCTCGCTAAGCCGGAGGTGCGCCAGTTCGCCAGCTGGTACGTGGGTCCGGACACGGGCGTGAACCTGCAGGTGGACGACCCCCGCCAGCGGGGCAAGAAGACCAACCTCACCCGGGCCGTGGGCTACGTGGAGTTCCCCGAAGCGGTGTACGCGGCCGCGCGGCAGTGCGTGGCGCGACTGAAGTCCGGCACCGCCTTCCGGGAGGGCGGCAAGGCCGCAGGGCACGCTACCCTGGAGCGGGTGAGCAGGGAGTATGTGGCCCACTGCCGGTAGCGCTTCGGGCCGGAGCCCCAAAGTCAAGCCAGGGCTCCGGCCCGTTCCTACCCCAGGGCCGGCGGCGGGTCCCGAGCCATCGGGGCACCCCCCGACAGCGCCCGCCGCCGGACCACGCCGTTAACCGGGACTTAACAGAGCCTGCGCAAGGTGGAGTCCGTGAGCAGGGGACGGCGTGCTGAGCGGTGGCTGGAGCGGGCTTTGGCGGCGAGCGCGCTGCTGTCCGTGGTGGTGACCGTGGCCATCGTAGCGGTGCTGGCCTTCGAGACCGTCCAGTTCTTCCGGCTCCCCCTGGACGCTGCAGACCCCCAGCTCCTGTCGGTCCGGGCGGACCTCCAGCGGTTCACGGAAGCCCGGCCGGATCTGGTGGGCCGGCCGTGGAAGCTCGTGCGGGAGTTCTTCACGGAGACCACGTGGAGCCCGTTGTACAGCACCAAGCGTTTCGGTGTGCTGCCCCTGGTGGCAGGGACCGTGCTGACGAGTACCATCGCCCTGGCGGTAGCACTCCCCCTGGGCCTGCTGGCGGCTGTCTACCTCAGCGAGTTCGCCCCCGACTCCGTGCGGGCGCGGGTGAAGCCCGCGTTGGAGGTCCTGGCCGGGATCCCCACCATCGTGTACGGTTACTTTGCCCTTACCTTCGTGACCCCGTTCCTCCAGGACCACGTCTTCGGGTCCGCCTTGGCGGGGCAGAACGCCCTGTCCGCGGGGTTGGTGATGGGCATGATGATCCTGCCCCTAGTGTCCTCCCTGAGCGAGGACGTGATGCGCGCAGTCCCCCTGGACCTGCGGTACGGGGCGTACGCCCTCGGTGCCACCCGCACGGAGGTAGCGGTGCGGGTGGTGATGCCGGCGGCGCTGTCGGGGATCGCGGCCGCGTGCATCCTGGCGCTGTCGCGGGCGGTGGGGGAGACCATGATCGTCGCCCTAGCCGCGGGGCAGAGCCCCAACTGGACCGCGAACCCCCTGGAGACGGTGGAGACCATCACCGCGTTCATCGTCCAGGTCAGCCTGGGTGACACTCCGTACGGCTCGGTGGAGTACCGGACCCTGTTCGCGGTGGGGATGCTGCTGTTTGCGGCGACGTTCGTCCTGAACGTGTTGAGCGTGCGGGTGGTTCAACGCTTCCGGGAGCGGTACCTGTGACCGCTGTGGCCGTGGAGCAGAGCTGGCGGCGACGCCTGGAACGGCGGAAGGCTCTCGCGCGGGTGTTCGTGGCCGCTTGCCAGGCCGCCACGCTGCTCGGCCTGGTGTTCCTGGCGGTCCTGCTGGTGGACGTGGCGCGGGACGGGGCCAGCTACCTGCGGCCGGAGCTGGTCACGAACTTCCCGTCGCGGTTCCCCCAGCAGGCGGGCTACGCCAGCGCCCTGGTGGGGACCCTGTACGTGGCGGGCCTGATGAGCCTCGTGGCGTTCCCCCTGGGTGTGGCCGCGGCGGTGTACCTGGAGGAGTACGCGCCTCCGGGTCGCCTGGCCCGGCTGCTGGAGGTGAACATCGCAAACCTGGCCGCGGTCCCCTCGGTCCTGTACGGCCTTCTGGGCCTGGGGCTGTTCGTGGAGGGGTTGCGGATGGGCAAGAGCGTTCTGGCAGGAGCGCTCACCCTGGCCCTGTTGGTCCTGCCCCTGACGATCCTGTCCAGCCGCGAGGCCATCCGGGCGGTGCCCTTCTCCGTGCGGGAAGCCGCGTACGCCCTGGGGGCCACCCGCTGGCAGGTGGTGCGGCACCACGTGCTGCCGTACGCGGCGCCCGGCATCCTCACGGGGACCATCCTGTCGCTGTCCAGGGCGGTGGGCGAGACCGCCCCCTTGATCATGCTGGGGGCGCTGCAGTACGTGCCCTTCCTCCCGCGAGGGGTGTGGGACTACTTCACGGTGCTGCCCATCCAGATCTTCAACTACGTGTCCCTGCCCAACCCCGAGTTCCACCGGCTGGCCGCGGCGGGCATCCTGTTGTTGCTGGCGGTCCTGCTGGCCCTGAACGGCACGGCCATCTGGTTGCGGAACCGGGCCGGCATCCGGTGGTGAGGAGGAGACCATGGACGCAGCGGTGGAAGCGCGGCTGAGGCCCGAGGTGGTGCACCGGGGGGTCGCCCCCGCCACGCCGATCCTCCGGGTGGAGGACCTCCGGGTGTGGTATGGGGCGCAGCCGGCGCTACGGGGTGTCACCCTGGAGGTACCGGAGCGTCGCATTACGGCGGTGATCGGCCCCTCCGGTTGCGGGAAGAGCACCCTGGTGCGCGCCATCAACCGGATGAACGAGCTGATCCCTGGGGTCCGCACCCAGGGACGGGTGCTGTTCCGGGGCCACGACCTGTACGGGCCGGGTGTGGACCCGGTGGAGGTGCGGCTGCGGATCGGCATGGTGTTCCAGAAGCCGAACCCGTTCCCCAAGTCGGTGTACGAGAACGTGGCCTTCGGCCTGCGGCTGCACCGCCGTCTGGGCCGGCGGGAGCTGGACGAGCGGGTGGAGCGGGCCCTGCGGCAGGCGGCGTTGTGGGACGAGGTGAAGGACGATCTCCACCGGAAGAGCGGCCTGGAGCTGTCCGGCGGCCAACAGCAGCGGCTGTGCATCGCGCGGGCGCTGGCGGTGGAGCCCGAGGTGCTGTTGCTGGACGAGCCGTGTTCCGCTCTGGACCCCATCTCCACCGCCCGCATCGAGGCCCTCATGGAGGAGCTCAAGCGGGACTACACGCTGGTCATCGTCACCCACAACATGCAGCAAGCGGCCCGGGTGTCGGACTTTACCGCGTTCCTGCTGGACGGGGAGCTGGTGGAGTTCGGTCCCACGGAGGAGGTGTTCACCCGGCCCCGGGATCGGCGCACAGAGGATTACATCACGGGCCGGTTTGGCTAAAGGGGGGTGGAACGGTGTCGGGGGGTGGACGGCACATCCGGGAGGCGTACGACGAGGCCCTACGCCGTCTGGAGGAGGACGTGGTCCGCATGGGGAGCCTGGCGGGCGACCTGATCCACCGGGCGGTGGAGGCCCTCAAGAAACAGGACGTGCAGGCCGCGGAGGCGGTCATCGCGGAGGACGACGTGGTGGACCGCCTGCACCTGGACCTGGAGGAACGGGTGGCGAAGTTGATGGCGACCCAGCAGCCCATGGCGGGGGACCTGCGGGTCCTCATGTCGGTGCTGGCCATCTCCATCGACCTGGAACGCATGGCGGACCACGCGGAGGGGATCGCGAAGGCCACCAAGCGTCTGAGCCGCGAGCCGCTTCTGAAACCCTTGGTGGACATCCCGTACATGGAGCGGCTGGTCCAGGAGATGCTGCAGGACGCCCTGCAGGCCTTCGTGGGCCGCGACGCCGCTCTCGCGGAGTCCCTGGCCCAGAAGGACGACCTGGTGGACGCCCTGCGCACCCAGGTTTTCCGCGAGCTCATCACGTATATGGTGGAGGACCCGCGGACGATCTCCCGAGCCCTGGACCTGATCCTGGTGGCGCAGCACCTGGAGCGGGCCGCGGACCACGTGACGAACGTGGCCGAGCGTGTGGTGTACATCGTCACGGGAGAACTGCGGGAGCTGAACGTATGAGGGAGAACCTGCGGGTCCTGTTTCTGTGCACCGGCAACTCCGCGCGGTCGCAGATGGCGGAGGGTTGGCTGCGCTACCTCTCCGCCGGCCGGGTCCAGGTGTACAGCGCGGGCACGGAGCCGAGGGGACTCCACCCCCTGGCGGTGCGGGTCATGGCGGAGCGGGGGGTAGACATCTCGGGTCAGCGGTCCAAGCCCGTCTCGGAGTTTCAGGGTCAGGCCTTCGACTGCGTGGTGACGGTGTGCGACCGGGCCCGACAGAGCTGTCCGTCCTTCCCCGGAGCCCGAACCCTCCACTGGGACCTGCCGGACCCCGCGGAGGCCTCCGGTACGGAGGAAGACCGGTTGCGGGCCTTCCGGGGCGTGCGGGACGAACTGGAAAGCCGCATCCGGGCGCTGCTGCGGTTCCTGGAGGAGGCCTGAGGCCAGGGCTGCTATAATGCTGGCCTGGGCCCTGGCCCGGGGAGGTTCCGTATGCAGCGGTTGACGCTGGAGGTCGAGGCGCGCAGGGAACGGGGGAAGTCCGCGGTCCGCAAGCTGCGCCGCGCGGGCCGCGTGCCCGGTGTGCTCTACGGCCGCGGGATCGAGCCGTTGGCCGTGGTGGTAGACGCACGAGCGCTGGAGGCGGTCCTGCAGAGACTGGCGGGAGCCAACGTGCTTTTGGACGTGGTGGTCCGGGAGGACGGCACCGTGCGGACGGAGCTCGCCATGCTACAGGACGTACAGCGGGACGTGCTGACCCGACGGATCCTCCACGTGGACCTGCACCGTGTCAGCCTCACGGAGAAGGTGTACACCCGGCTGCCCGTTCGTCTGAAGGGGGAGCCCCCGGGCGTCCGGGAGGGGGGAATCCTGGAGTTCCTGCGGCACGAGGTGGAGGTGGCGGGGCTGCCCACGGACCTGCCCGACCACCTGGAGCTGGACGTGTCCCAGCTGACCGTGGGTGCCTCCATGCACGTCCGCGACCTCCAGGTCCCGCCGGGGGTGACCGTCCTGACGCCGCCGGAGGAGACGCTGGTGACCGTCCTGGCTCCGGCGGTGGCGCCGGAGGAAGCCCCCGCGGCCGTGGAGGAAGTCCCGGCGCAGCCGGAGGTGGTGGGCAAGGGGAAGGCCGCCGAAGAAGAGGAGGCCTAGCCCAGCGGGGAGCCGGGCGGGGGCGCTGTGGCGCCCCCGCTTTCGTTTTCCCGCCTGGCGTACACTGGGAGCGATGAGGCTGGTGGTGGGCCTTGGGAACCCTGGCCGCCGGTACCGCGGGACCCGTCACAACGTCGGGTTCGAGGTGGTGGAGCGGCTGGCCCGGCGCTGGGGAGCTCGTTTCCGGGCGGAGGGGCGGGCGGAGGTGGCGCAGGCGGAGGTCGGCGGCGAACCGGTGGTGCTGGCCAAACCCCTGACGTTCATGAACCTGAGCGGCCAGGCGGTGGCGGAGCTGGTGCGGCGCTGGGGGCTCGCGCCAAGCCAGGTGCTGGTGGTGTACGACGACATGGATCTGCCCGTGGGGACGATCCGGGTCCGAGCGCGGGGCAGTGCGGGCGGGCACCGCGGGATGGCCTCCGTGCTGGAGGGCCTGGGGACGCTGGAGGTCCCACGGGTGCGGGTGGGTATCGGGCGGCCCGGCTCGGACGCCGTGGACCACGTGCTGTCCCGGTTCGAGCCGGCAGAGCGAGCGCAGGTGGAGGAGGCCGTGGAGCGTGCCGCGGACGCGGTGGAGGTGGCCCTGCGGGACGGGATCCACCGGGCCATGGACCGGTTCAACCGGAAGACCGCTCCGGCCGCTGCGGGGTGAGGGGTGTGGCGCGCGAGGACCGGCCGATGACGTGGATCGAGCACCTGGAGGAGCTGCGGCAGCGCCTCCTCTGGAGCCTCCTGGGGCTCGCCCTGGGCACGGCGCTTTCGTGGAACTTCTCGGAACCGCTGCTGCGCCTGCTGCTCCAGCCCACGGGGGGGATCCAGCTCCACGCCATCGGCATGCTGGAGCCGTTTCTGGCGCGGTTCCGGGTGGCGGTCACCGGGGGCCTGGCGCTGTCCATGCCCTGGATCGTCTACCAGATGTTCCGGTTCGTGGACCCCGCCCTCAAGCCGAACGAGCGGCGCGTGGTGGTTCCCGTCAGCCTGGCCGCGGGTGTGCTGTTCGTCACAGGGGCGGTGTTCGGATATTTCTTCATCCTGCCCGCGGCGTCCAAGTGGTTGCTGGCGCAGGCTGGACAGCTCATCCGGGTCCAGATCACGGCCCTGAACTACCTGCACTTCGTCACCTGGCTTCTGGTGGGCATGGGGCTGGGCTTCCAGACGCCTCTGTTGGTGGTGGCCGCCTGCGCTCTGGGCGTGGTGAGTCCGCAGCGCCTGCAGCGGGAGTGGAGGCTGGCCCTAATGGTCATCCTGGTGATCTCCGCCGCGGTGACGCCAGACTGGAGCCCGGTGACCATGTTCCTGCTGGCGCTGCCCATGTTCGCGCTGTACGAGGCGGCGGTGCTGGTCTCGTTCCTGATCGTGCGCAGGCGGCGCGAGGCGGAGGAAGCCGCGCTGCAGCCCGACGTGTGAGGAGGCGACGTGGGCGAGGTGCGACCCCCCCGGGTTCCCCCGGGGCAGTTCGTGACGGACAAATGGCCGGTCCTGCATTACGGCCCGGTGCCCCGGGCGGACCTGGGAACGTGGCGGTTCCGGGTGTTCGGGGCGGTGGAGGAGGAGCGGGAGTGGACGTACGAAGCCTTCCGGTCCCTGGGCTACGGGGAGGTGTGCTGCGACGTCCACTGCGTGACCCGGTGGACGCGGCTGGACAACCGGTTCGCCGGCGTGCCGGCGCGCGCGGTCCTGCGGGAGGTGCGGCCGCGCCCCGGGGCCCGCTGGGTGATGGTGCACGCGGAGGGGGGCTACACGACCAACGTGACCGTGGAGGACCTGGACCGGGACGACGTGGTGTTCGCGTACGAACACGACGGTCAGCCGCTTTCGCCGGAACACGGCTGGCCCCTCCGCTTGGTGATCCCGCACCGGTACTTCTGGAAGAGCGCCAAGTGGGTCCGGGGGCTGGAGTTCCTCACGGAGGAGCGACCGGGGTTCTGGGAAGCCGCGGGCTACCACCTGCGGGGGGACCCCTGGCGGGAGGAACGGTACGGCGACGGTCTGCCGTGAGCGGGACCCGGGGAGGAGGTGAAGGAGGGTTGTCCGGGCGCTTCTACATCACCACCGCCATCGACTACGTGAACGCCACGCCCCACATCGGCCACGCGTACGAGAAGGTCCTGGCGGATGTGCTGGCCCGCTACCACCGCCTGGCGGGGGAGGCGGTGTTCTTCCTCACGGGGACCGACGAACACGGCCAGAACATTGCCAACGCCGCGGCCCAGGCAGGCGAGGAGGTGCAGGCCTTCGTGGACCGGAACGCGGCGGCGTTCCAGCAGCTCTGCCGGGACCTGAACCTGTCCCACGACGACTTCATCCGCACCACGGACCGCCGGCGTCACTGGCCGGCGGTGCAGGAGATCTGGCGGCGGGTGGCCGCGGCGGGCGACCTGTACCGGAAGCACTACCGGGCCCTGTACTGCGTGCAGTGCGAGGCCTTCGTGACCCTCAGCGAACTGGTGGACGGGCGCTGTCCGCGACACCTGACGGAGCCGCAGGTGGTGGAGGAGGAGAACTACTTCTTCCGGCTGTCCCGGTACCGGGAACGGCTCCGCCGGTTGTTGGAGGAGCGGCCGGACTTTGTGGTCCCGGAGAGCCGGTGGGCGGAGATGCTGCAGCTGGTGGACTCCCTGGAGGACGTGTCGGTGTCCCGGCCGGTGGAGAAGCTGGCGTGGGGGATCCCTGTACCAGACGATCCCGGCCACGTGGTCTACGTGTGGTTCGACGCGCTGACGAACTACGTCAGTGCCATCGGCTTCGGGCAGGACGAGGAGCGCTTCCGGGCGTGGTGGCCCGCCCACCACCTGATCGGGAAGGACATCAACCGGTTCCACTCCCTGCTGTGGCCCGCCATGCTGTTCAGTGCGGGCCTGGAACCCCCCCGGCAGGTCCTCGTCCACGGGTTTTTGACCCTGGAGGGGCAGAAGATCAGCAAGACCCTGGGGAATGTGGTGGATCCCATGGCGGTGGCGCGCGAGCTGGCCCAGCGCAGCGGGGCAGAGGTGGACGTGTGTGTGGACGCGGTGCGGTACTTCCTCCTCCGGGAGGTGCCGTTCGGCCAGGACGGGGACTTCAGCCGGGCTCAGCTGGTGGCCCGGTTCAACGCGGACCTGGCCAACGACTACGGCAACCTCCTGAACCGCACGCTCCCGCTGGTGGAGCGGTACTTCGAAGGCCGGTTGCCCGAGCCGGGACCCGAGGAGGGCGGCGACCGGGAACTCCGGGAGCAGGCGGTGGGTACGGTAGACGCGGTGTGGGAGTGCGTCCAGCGGTGCGACTTCCAGCGGGCGCTTTTGAGCGTCTGGCAGCTCCTCGGTGCCGCCAACCGGTACCTAGACCGGGAGGCGCCCTGGAACCTTCACCGGGCAGGGCGGCGGGACCGGGCGGGAACGGTCCTGACCAACACCCTGGAGGCCCTGCGGGTGGCCACGGTGCTGCTGGAGCCCGTGCTGCCCACCGCCACCCTCAAGGTGTGGTCCCAGCTCGGCTACCCGGAGTTCGAGAAGCGAGCGCGAGAGCTCCGCGGGCGCGGAGAGCCGTACCGGGGCACCGGACTCCGGCTGGACGATGCGCGGCGCTGGCGCTGGCTGCGGCCGGGCACGCGGGTGCGGCCCGGGCCTCCCATCTTCCCGCGAATAGAGGAGGAAAGGCCGGTACAGGTGCAGGAGGCAGCGGCGGAGGAGGCGCTGAGCCTGGAGGAGTTCCGGAGGTTGGACCTGCGGGTGGGCCGCGTGGTGGAAGCGCGGCGGATCCCCAACACCGACAAGCTCATCGAGGTCCGGGTGGACCTGGGACGCGAGGTCCGTACCATCGTCACGGGGCTGGTGCCCCACTACCAGCCCGACGACCTGGTGGGCAAGACCATCGTGGTGGTGGCGAACCTGCAGCCGCGCAAGGTCCGCGGCGTGGAGTCTCGGGGGATGCTGCTGGCGGCGGAGTGGGACGGCCAGCTCGCCCTGGTCACCCTGGACCGCGACCTCCCGCCCGGCGCCCGGGTGTCGTGATCGACACTCACGTGCACCTGGACCACCTGGACTTCGACCCGGACCGGGAGACCGTGGTGGCGAGAGCGCTGGCAGCGGGGGTGCGTGCCCTCGTGACGCTGGGTACGGACGGCCGAACCAGCCAGAGGGCCGTGGAGCTGGCGGAGGAGTTCCAGCCGGTGTACGCCGCTGTGGGGATCCACCCGACCCACGCACACCTCGTGGGGGACGCCGACCGCGCGGTGGTGGCCACACTGGTGGGGCACCCGAAGGTGGTGGCGGTGGGTGAGTGTGGGTTGGACTACGAACGCGGGGGCTGTCCGCGGGAGGTCCAGGAGGAAACCTTGCGATGGCACGTGCGTCTGAGCCGGGCCTGCGGGAAGCCTCTCGTGGTGCACAACCGCGGCGCGCACCAGGACCTGCTGCGCATTCTGCAGGAGGAGGGGGCAGGAGGGGTGGTGATGCACATGTTCACAGGGCCTGCCGAGTACGCGGAGGCCTGTGCGGCCCGCGGCTACTGGATGTCGGTGGGCGGCCCGGTGACCTACCCGAAGGCGGAGGAGCTCCGGCGCGCGGTGGCCCGGATTCCGGACGAACTCCTCCTGGTGGAAACGGACTCCCCGTTCGCCGCACCGCACCCGCACCGGGGCCGGCGGAACGAGCCGAGTTACCTCCCGCTGGTGGTGGAGGCCGTGGCGACTGCCCGGGGGCAGGAGTCGGGCGCGGTGGCGGGCCAGACTGCGGAGAACGCACGACGGTGCTTCGGCTTGGCGCGGTGACGCTGGTGCTGCTCCTGCTGGGCCGGCCCCTGGCAGCCCAGACGGGGCAGGACCGGGCGGAGGTGGAGGCGGGCCGGCGCGCGGGCGCGCAGATCGAACGGGCGCTGCGGGTGGTCACGGACCCCGCGACCAACGAGCGGGTCACCCGTATCGGTAAGGCGGTCGCCGCGGTTACTGAGCGGCCGCAGCTACCGTGGACGTTTAAAGTGGTGGAGCACCGCACGCCCAACGCAGTGGCCCTCCCGGGCGGCTTGGTGTATGTCACCTCCGCCCTGGTGGCCCTGGTCCGCACCGACCACGAGCTGGCAGCCCTGCTGGCCCACGAGGCG
>JBKBVM010000299.1:0-1558 GCA_046289555.1 bacterium | reverse complement strand
ACCCACCGCGTACGCCGCCCACGTGCGCCTGCCGCGGTTGCGTCCGCTCCTGGACTTCCTGAGCGTCCTGCCGTTCGTCGTCCCTCCCATCGTGCTGGTGGTCGGCCTCTCGGTCCTCTACCGGGGGGCTCCCGAGTTCTTCGTCGGCACACCCCAGATCCTGGTGGCCGGCTACGTCGTCCTCACGCTCCCCTACGTTTACCGGTCCCTGGACGTCGGGCTTCGGGCGGTCAACCTACGAACCCTGACCGAGGCAGCTCAGAGCCTCGGAGCCAGCACCGGGCAGACGCTGCGTTGGGTCATCCTGCCGAACATCCGGGCGGCGGTGCTCGGGGGCAGCCTGCTCATGTTCACCGTGGTGATGGGGGAGTTCACCATGGCGAACGTCCTCCTCTTCTACACGTTTCCAGTGTACATCAACTACGTCGGCGAGACCCACGCGACCCCTGCCGCGGCCCTGACGGTGCTCAGTTTCGGGATTACGTGGGCGGCCATGCTGGGGATTCTGGCGCTGGAGCGCCAGTTCGGTGCGCGGCAGGCGCAGCTGGGGGCTCGCTGATGGGGTACCTGGAGATCGTGGCAGTCCGCAAGGTGTTCGGTGACGTGGTGGCCCTCCACGGGATCACCTTGTCCGTTCAGCGGGGGGAGTTCTTTACCCTCCTCGGCCCGAGCGGCTGCGGCAAGACCACACTCCTCCGCATCGTGGCCGGCTTCGAGACCCCGGATGAAGGTGCCGTTTGGCTGGACGGAGAAGACATTACAGAGCTCCCTCCGAATCGACGGAACATGGGGATGGTATTTCAGTCGTACAGCCTGTTCCCCAATATGACGGCCGAGGAGAATGTGGAGTTCGGTCTTCGGGTCCGCGGTGTGCCTCCCGCAGAGCGAGCGCGGAGGGTCGGCGAGCTGTTTGAACTCATTGGTCTGGCCGCCGCCCGGAAGCGCTACCCCCACCAGCTCTCCGGAGGCGAGCAGCAGCGCGTGGCCCTCGCCCGTGCGCTGGCGATCGAGCCGCGGGTCCTCCTCCTGGATGAACCGCTGTCCGCTTTGGATGCGCAGATCCGGGTACAGCTCCGGGAGGAGATCCGGGCCATACAGAGTCGGTTAGGGATCACCACGCTGTACGTCACCCACGACCAGGAGGAGGCCATGGCGATCTCCGACCGCGTCGCGGTCCTGTCGCGCGGGCGGGTCGAGCAGGTCGGCACACCCTCGGAGATCTACGAGCGACCGGCGACCCCGTTCGTCGCGGGATTCGTGGGGACCATGAACCGACTGGAAGCCGTGGTGCGGGACGGGGAACGGGGTTACCTGGAATACCGGGGCCTTCCCCTCCGAGTCGACGCAGCTCGTGGACTCGCTCCCGGTACGCGGGTCCTGGTCCTCGTACGGCCGGAAGTCATCCAGCTCCACCCGCCGGGTAGCGCAGAAGGGTTCAAAGGGCGGGTCCTCTCGCGGGCGTTCGGCGGAGCGACCACCCGGATCCGGGTCCAACTGGAGGTCGGGGGGGAACTGGTGGTAGACGTGCCCAGCGTCCGGGCCCGGCCCCTGGCCGCCG
>JBKBVM010000298.1:0-1568 GCA_046289555.1 bacterium | reverse complement strand
GGAGGGACGCGTCAGGATCTCCGCGGAGGCCTTCGTGGACGCCACCGACGTGGCTCAGCTGGCCGCGGCCGCGGGCGTGCGCTTCACCGCAGGTCGCGAGGACACGGGGCTGGACCGTCGGTCCATGGCCGCCGGTCTGGTGCTCCGGCTGCGCGGCCTGTCGTGGACGCAGATTTCCGGGGCCGCCTGCCCGAGCCGGCCGTGTCCGAACGGCAGCGGCCGACGGCCGTACCTGGTGTGGGGGTTCAACGGCCTGCTGACCCGCTACGTGCCCAGCGACCCCTCGCGGTTCACCCTGAGGGGACTGGAGCTGGCCCTGCAGGGCGACGGGAGCGTCCTCGTCAAAGGCCTGCAGGTCTACGGGGTGGACGCCACAGACCCGGACGCCACGGCCCTGGCCTACCGCCAGGCGCAGGCGGAGGCCCTGCGGGCGGTGAGGTACCTGCGGCTGGCGGCCCCCCACCTGTTCGGCGCCGCCGAGCTGGTGGGCACCGCCCCCGCCCTGTACGTGCGGGAGAGCCGCCACATGGTGGGCCGGTACCGGCTCCGGGCGGACGACGTGGTGTACGGCCGAGAGTTCCCCGACACGGTGGCCGTGGGCGGCTACCCTCTGGACGGGCAGGCCTACTACGCGGGCGAGCCCCCGTACCTGCCCGGTGTCCCCGCTCCCTACGGGGTGCCGCTCCGCTCGCTTTTGCCCGAGCGGATCGACAACCTCCTGGTGGTCTCCCAGGCCGCGTCCTTCGACTCGGTGGCGGCCTTCTCTGCCCGGGTGGTGCCCCTGCAGATGGCGTTGGGAGAAGCGGCAGGGATCGCTGCCGCGGTGGCCCACTCCCTGGGACGGCCGCCGTCCGTGTTCGCGGACAACCCAGCCGCCCTCCAGCAGCTCCGCAGCGCGCTGCGGCTGGCGGGGGTGCGGTTGCACGCTCCCAGGCGCGCGGCCGTGGACGACGCGCTGGACCCCGGGTACCCCGACGCCGTGGAGTTGCTGCGCCGAGGCCTGTTCAACGGGTCCTACTGGCTGCGCGGGGGGATGCACCTGCGGCGCCCCATCTCGGTGCGGGAATGGCTGGACAACCTGGAACACTTCTTCAGGGCCAAAGGCCCGGAGTCGGCCGTGGACACCGTCCAGGCCGTCCGCCTAGCTTCCTTCCCCACCTTGGGCTACCCGCTGCCCGCGTCCTCGGCGGCTGCGCTGCTGCGAGCTTTGGGATTTGCCGTCTCACAGCCCCAGGAAGACCGCGCCCTCACCCGCGGGCAAGCCGCCGCCTTGCTCTGGACCGCCTTCCGCGGGGCTTTGGAAGTCCGCGAACCGACCCCGCACCTGGTGCGCTCGGGCTGCCGTGAGCTGTGGCCTGTGACCGTCTGCCCCAGAGGCCCCGACGGCCGCGGGCGGTAACCGGTGCCCGCACCGCCGGGGCCTGGGTGCTAGCGCCGCAGACTTCAGTCTCCCGCCTCCCGCATGTACCGCTGCAGCGCCTCCACCAAAGCCTGTACCTGCTTGACCACGTCCTTGGTGCTGGGGTACTCGCCCAGCCCCTGCAGCTCTTTCTGGATCCGTACCAGCT
>JBKBVM010000297.1:0-1598 GCA_046289555.1 bacterium | reverse complement strand
TCTGCACGGCGCTGGCCGCCGCCGCCAACCCCGATGACCCGGTGATCACGGACGTCATGGTGCAGTGGGCCGCCGCCTTCGTGCGCCAGGCGCTGGAGGCCCTGTCCCCTGACCAGCGGGAGGTGGTGGAGCTCGCCTTCTTCCACGGCCTGTCCTACGGGGAGATCGCCAGGGTCGTGGGCTGCCCGGTGAACACCGTCAAGACCCGCATGTACTGGGCCAAACGCAAGCTGCGGGAGGCCCTGAACGCTTCTGCGGTCCGGCGGCAGGCCAGAGGGGGACGTCCGTGAACTCCGACCACCGCCGCGCGCGCGAGCTGCTGCCCTGGTACGTGGCGGGGACCCTGGAGGGCGAGGAACTGGACCTCGTCCGGTCTCACGTCCACACCTGCCCGTCGTGCGCCCGCGAGCACCGCGCGCTGGTGGAGCTGTGCGGGGCCCTCAAGGCCTCCCTGACCGCCCTGCCCGGGCCTCCTCCTGAGGTCCTCCACCGCACGTGGATCCGGGTCCTCCGCGCGGAGCAGCAGCGCGCGAGGAGGTCGTTGCGGGGAAAGGTGGCAGGTGCCGTCGCGGGCCTGGTGGCAGCTGCGGCGGTAGCCGCGTTCGGGGGCGCCTTCCGGGCGGTGCCCTTTTCGACCCTCGCGGCCGGCAGGGCTGACTCCAGGCCCGTCCTGCAGGTGGTGTTCAACCCGCGGGCCGCGGAGGCAGACATCCGTTCGCTGCTGCACCGCGTCGGTGCCACCATCGTGGAAGGCCCCGGCGGCTCCGGGGTGTACCGCCTGCGCCTGGAGGGCGGAGCCGACCCTGCAGACGCGGTCCGCCGGCTCCGGGCTAGCGAGCTGGTGTTGTTCGCGGAGGTAGAACCCTGAGGCGGCCATGCGGCCCCGCCTGACCGTCCTCCTGGTCGTCCTCGCCCTGTCCCTCGCGCTGTCCCACGCGGTAGCGGCGGACAAGCCCCAGCCTCCCGCGCCCCCTCAGCCGCCCGGGCAGCCTCCCCCGGCCCCGCCCTCCCACCCTGGGGTCGTTCCGTCCAGGGAGGTCCCTGGCGGAGGGCAGCTGCCGGACGCTTCGGCCTCCCGTGCCGACGTCCGGCTGGTGGCGGAGGGTGTGGGCTTCGAACGCGGAGGGCACACGGCCAGCGTGGAACCCGGGCGGCCCCTGCGGGCCAGGGTCGTGGTGGACTCCCCGGCCTTTACGGAAGCTGTGGTGCGCTGGCGGGTGGACGGGGAGCCGGTGGGGGAGACCAGGGCCTTTCTGGAGCCTGGCCGGCGCACCCTCCTGAGCCCTCCCCTGCCCACCGGGAAGCCCGGCCGCTACGTCCTGGAGGCCTCCGTGGAGGCTGGCCGCGGCGTCGCGACCTCCTACACGGTCCTGGGCAGGTCCGGCCCGGACTCGGTACCGGACCAGGTCGTGGCCGTCCTCGACCCCGCCCAGGGCCTCGCCGAGCGCCTGGCCGCGCAGTTAGGTCTCGTCCTGCTGCGGTCGGACCCCCTGGCTTCCACAGACGGGGTCGTGGCCACGTACCGCGTGCCTACTGGCACGCAGGTGGACGAGGTCCTCGAGCGCCTCCGGGGCCTGCCCGGCGTCCGGTCCGCGGAC
>JBKBVM010000296.1:0-1678 GCA_046289555.1 bacterium | reverse complement strand
CCTCCGCCAGGGTCCGGGCCGGGGTGTCTGCAGCGAACCGCTCCTTGTACGGGTTCATCCCGTCCGTGCGGCCCCGGTAGACGACCCCCTTGGTGTCCACCAACACGATCTGGTCCCGCCGCATACCGAGCAGCAGGAAGAACTCCGCGCAGGCGATGGCGGAAGCCCCCGCGCCGCTGACGACGAGCCGGACCGCGTCGATGCGTTTGCCCACCAGCTCCAGGGCGTTGAGCAGGGCCGCGCCCGCGATGATGGCAGTCCCGTGCTGGTCGTCGTGGAACACGGGGATGTCCAGCTCCTCCCGCAGGCGCTGCTCGATCCAGAAGCAATCCGGCGCCCGGATGTCCTCCAGGTTGATCCCTCCGAAGGTGGGCGCGATGGCCCGGACCACGCGGACGAACTCCTCCGGGTCCGTGGTGTCCACCTCGATGTCGAACACGTCCACGTCCGCGAACCGCTTGAACAGCACCGCCTTACCCTCCATGACGGGCTTGCTGGCCAGGGCTCCCACGTTCCCCAGCCCCAGAACCGCGGTCCCGTTGGACACCACCGCTACCAGGTTGCCCTTGGCGGTATACCGGTACGCCTCCAGGGGTGCGTGGGCGATCTCCCGCACGGGTTCGGCTACCCCGGGCGTATACGCCAGGGACAGCTCTTGCTGGGTGGCGAAGGGCTTGGTGATGTGGATGGCCAGCTTGCCGGGCCTGCCGCGGGCGTGGTAGTCGAGGGCTTCCTCTCGGAGCGCCATGGCGTGACCTCCGTGGTCGGTTGTGGGACTCGGTCTCGGCTCCATTGTGCGCCACCGGAGCGGCCGTGGAAAGGGAGTGTCGCGGCGCCGGAGGAGAGGGAGCCGACGGAGTAGAATGGTCCATTCTGCGACCGATGCCTGTCGGGCACGTCGCGGGAGGAGCTGTGGAAGTGGCGCGCGGGCACAGTACCCCGGCGGTGGAAGCGCTCCTCACACGGCTCCGGGAGCTACCCGTGGTGCCGGCGGTCCGCAGTCTGGACGACGTGGAGGAGGCCCGCCGCCGAGGGGCGGCGGCCATCTTCTTCTTCAAGGGCGACGTGTTCGGGCTGCGGGAGGCCTTGCCGCGCTGTGGGGACTCCGGGATCCCGGTCTACGTCCACCTGGACCTGGTGGAGGGGGTGGGGAAGGACGCGGCGGGGATCCGGCTGCTGAGGGAGCTGGGGGCGGCGGGGGTGGTGAGTACGCGGGGCCCACTGCTGCGGGAGGCCAAGGCGTGGGGGCTCCTGGCCATCCACCGGGTCTTCATGGTGGACTCGGAGGCCTTGCGGACGGGCACGGCAGCGGTGAGGGCCTCCGAGCCGGACCTGGTGGAGGTCCTGCCTGGGCTGGCGGTGCCGTACGTGATTCGGGAGCTGCGGGCTGCCGTGCCTCAGCCGGTGATCGGTGCGGGGCTGGTGACCCAGCCCGAGCAGGTGGCGGCCATCCTCCGGTCGGGGGCGGTGGGGGTGTCAGCGAGCGCCAGGCGGCTCTGGGGTCTACGAACCCACGCGGCCACCTCCCCGAAGCCTTGACGCTCCTAGGGCCGCGGCGCACAGTGGCGTTGAAAAACCTAGCCCATGTTTAACAAGTTCGGAGCTTTCGGGGGCCTTGCGGGAAGGGCCCTTTGAGCTGAAACCCGCATCAGGCCTGGATTTTTTGCCTCAGGCCGGG
>JBKBVM010000295.1:0-1684 GCA_046289555.1 bacterium | reverse complement strand
AGGAAGGGTTGCTGCAGGAGGCGGTGGCGGAGGCGTTCGGCGCCCGGCCGGCAGCGGTGCGCCGCGCGGACCTGCTGTCCTCGGACCTAGGAGAGGTGGCGTGTCAGGCGCGCCGGGGCGAGCTGGCCACCGCCTCCCTCTGCTACTTCCGCCCCTTCCGCTTCATGCTGGCCGGCACCCTCGCCGACCCCGCGGAGCCTTTCCAGGACGGCTCACGGGAGGTGCTGGCGGAGGACAAGTACGACGGGGTCCGCGTGCAGGTGCATCGCCTGGGCGAGCGGGTGACGCTGTACTCGCGCACCCTGGACGACGTGACGGACAGCTTCCCGGAGCTCCGACAGCCCCTGCTGCAGCTGGGCCCCGCGTACATCGCGGACGGCGAGCTGGTGGCCTGGGCCGGACAGCATCCGGCCCCGTTCCAACGGTTGCAGCAGCGCCTGCGCCGGCTCGATCCCCTGGAGGTGGCGGAGCAGGTCCCCGTGGTCCTGTTCCTGTTCGACCTGTTGAAGGTGGAAGGGCAGGATCTGCTGGACCTCCCCCTGCTCGAGCGCCGGCAGCACCTGGAGTCCATGGAGTTCTCCGGACCGGTCCGCCTGGCGAACGCCCGGCCGGTGCGAGACGTGGCCTCCCTGCGGGAGGCCTTCCGGGCCGCCCGGGAACGTGGCAACGAGGGCCTGGTGGTGAAACGCCTGGACGCGCCGTACCGGCCGGGGCGGCGGGGCGGGTTGTGGCTGAAGTGGAAGGAGCCGTTGGCGACCCTGGACGTGGTGGTGGTGGGTGCGGAGTACGGCCACGGCAAACGGGCGGGGTGGCTCAGCGACTACACCTTCGCCGTTTGGGACGGCGACCGCCTGCGCGTGGTAGGCAAGGCGTACTCCGGCCTGCAGGACGCGGAGATCGCGCAGCTCACGGAGTTCTTCCTCCGCCACACGGTGAGGGACTTCGGGCATTTCAAGGCGGTGGAGCCGAAGGTGGTGCTGGAGGTGGCGTTCGACGCGGTGACCCGCAGCGACCGGCACGACTCCGGCTACGCGCTGCGGTTTCCCCGGATCGTCCGGGTGCGCGCCGACAAGACGCCCCGGGAGGCCAGCACCCTGGAAGAGGTGAAGGCCCTGTACCGCCAGCAGCGGGAGGGCTAGAGCCCTCGGAGGTGGCTGTGGCCATCCCAGTTGGCCGCCCCACGGACACGATGCGCGGTGGTGTCTTTCCCGGCGGCGCGCGGGTGGGGTACCGTAGGGGGTGGAGGTCCTGGTGGTCTACCGGCTGCTCCTCCTGCTGCTCCTCGTCCTCGGGTCCGGCCTGGGTCTGGCCGCCCCGCAGGGGCCCGTGGTGTACCGGATCCGGGTGGAGGGGGTCATCTCCCCCGCCTCAGCCATGTACATCAGCCGCGGGATCCGGGAGGCGCACGCCGCGGGGGCGGTGGCTCTGGTGGTGGAGCTCGACACACCGGGCGGCCTGTTGAAGTCCACGGACGACATCACCAAGGCGATCCTGGCCTCACCCGTCCCCGTGATCGTGTACGTGGCGCCGCCCGGTGCTCGTGCGGCCTCCGCGGGGGTGTTCGTGGTGTACGCGGCGCACGTGGCGGCCATGGCGCCCACCACCAACCTGGGGGCGGCCACCCCGGTGGCCGTGGGCGGCGGAGAGCAGGAGACGGAGAGCCAGAGGACCATGATCCGCAAGG
>JBKBVM010000294.1:0-1725 GCA_046289555.1 bacterium | reverse complement strand
GTGAGGAGGACCGCTCCGAGGATGCTGCCGCTGACGGAGGCGAGTCCGCCCACCACCACCATGGAGAAGAAGTACACGGACTCGAACAGGGTGAACAGCTGGGGCTCCAGGAAGCCTACCACGTGTCCCATGAGGGCTCCCGCGACCCCCGTGTACAGGGCGCTGAGGGCGAAGGCGAGGGTTTTGTAACGGGTGAGGTTCACCCCGGATACCTCCGCCGCCACATCACTGTCCCGGATGGCCACCCACGCACGGCCCACGTAGGACCGGACCAGCCGCACCGCTACCCACACCAGCAAGCCGGCCACCGCCAGCACGGTCCAGTACAGCGCCCGCTCGTCCTTGAGGGAGGCGCCGAGCACCTGCACCTCGGGTAGGAACAGCCCTGACCGGCCGCCGGACAGGGCCTCCCAGTTCACCAGCACCTGGTGCACCGCCAGTCCGAAGGCCAGGGTGGCCACAGCCAGGTACGGGCCTGTGAGCCGCAGGGCCGGCAGGCCCACCGCGTACCCGAACAGGGCGCTTGTGACCGCGGCACTAATCAGGGAGGGCAGAAAGCTCCATCCCAGGCGGGTCAGCAGCAGCCCGTGGGTGTACGCACCCACCGCGAAGAAGCCCGCGTGGCCCAGGGAGATCTGACCCGTGTACCCTACCAACAGGTTCAGCCCCACCGCCACCACCGCGTGCACCGCGGCCAGGGTGACCACGTAAAGCGCGTAGCGCGGGGCGACCAGGGGCAGGAGCACGAGACCGCCCCCCAGCAGGAGCAACCCGGCCCAGCCCGTCCAGCCGGACACCAAGCGCAGGTCCTGCGCGTAGGAGGTACGCAGCTCCACCACTTTAGGCTACACTTCGGTTCCGTCCGTAGCTTCCCTGCCGCAGGACCCTGCGCCCGGACCCGCGAAGCGAACTCCCCGTGCGGCGCCTTGTGACTGTCCTGTGGGTTGTCGTGGTGGCGCTGTCCTGGGCGTGGGCACAAGCTGGGCCGCCGGACCTGGCCGGCAGCTGGGCCGCCTCGCGGATCCAGGTGCTCTTGGAACGCCGGGTGGTCGACACCGACCCGGACGGGCTGTTCCGACCCGAGTCCACCCTCACACGCGCGCGGTTCGTCCGGTGGCTGGTGACCGCGCGGGGGTTGCCCGCGGTGCGCCCGGACCGGCCCAGCTACCCCGACGTACAGGCCTCCAGCCCGGAGGCAGCCTTCGTGGAAGCCGCTGCCCGCTACGGGCTGCTGCCGGAGGAGAGCCGGTTCCGGCCGCACGAGCCCCTGCGACGGGCCGAGGCGGTGGACTGGGTGGTGCGGGCTCTCGGCTACGCGTGGGAGGCTACCTGGCTGGCTGCGCGGGCGAACGTGGATCCTTCCAGTGCCTCCCTTCTTTTGGCCGCCCGCACCGAACCGCCCCTGCTGCAGGGGCCGTCGGCTGACCTCCGGCCGGACCGCTTCGTCACCCGCGCGGAGGCCGCGAGCCTCCTGTGGGCTTACCTGCGGGCGGTGGAGGAGGGGGTGCGGCTGCGGTACGAGGAAGAGCTAGCGCCGGGGCTGTTCCTGCTGAGCGAAAAGCGGGGCGCGCTGCGGACGCTGCCTATCTGGCGGGTGCAGGTAGGGGCCTTCGCCAACCCTGACAACGCCCAGCGGCTGGCGGCCCGCATGCGGTCGGCAGGCCTAGTTGCGTTCGTGGACGAGGTGGACGGGCTGTACAAGGTCCGGGTAGGCTCCTTCGCCAC
>JBKBVM010000293.1:0-1735 GCA_046289555.1 bacterium | reverse complement strand
CGCTACTACTACGTCGTCCTGGTGGCCGCGGTGCTGGCGGTGGCGCTGATGCACCGGGTGGTGCATTCCCCCCTGGGGCTGGCCTTGCGGGCGGTGCGGGACAGCGAAGTCCGGGCCGAGCACGTGGGGCTCAACGTCCGCCGGTTGCGCCTCGTGGCCTTCACGGTAGCCGGCGCGTACGCGGGCCTCGCGGGGTCCCTGCTGCCGCCCCTGGAGAACACCGTCACCCCGCCCATCGCCCACTGGACCGCCTCCGCGGAGCCCGTGCTGGCCACGCTGCTGGGCGGCATCCGGCACTTCGCCGGACCTCTGGTGGGTGCCTTCGTCCTGGTGGTCGCCAAGGACGTCATCGTGCGGTTCACCGTGCACTGGTCGCTGGTGCTGGGCGCGGTGGTGGTAGCCCTCGTGCTGGGCTTCCGGGGAGGGCTGGCGGGGGCGCTGGAGGCCCTGACCCTCCGCGGAGCGCGGGTGCGTCCGGTTTCCGCCGCCGCGGGGGAGGAGGGGCGGTGACGGTGCTTCTGGTGGCCCGGGGGCTGCGAAAGCGCTTCGGAGACCTAGCCGCAGTGGACGGGCTGGACCTGCAGGTGGAGGACGGGGAGTGCGTGGCCCTCATCGGGCCCAACGGCGCGGGCAAGACCACCGCCCTAAACCTCCTCAGCGGGCACCTGCTGCCGGACGAGGGCCGCATCACCTTCCGGGGCGAGGACATCACGCGGCTTCCGCCGCACGCGCGGGTGCACCGCGGTCTGGCCCGGTCGTTCCAGGTCATGACCGTGTTCCCGGAGCTGAGCGCCCGCGAGAACCTCCTGGTCCCCATCCTGGCGCGCGAGGGGGCCACACGGGATGCCCTGCGGCCGGTGCGTGCTTACCGGGGAGCCGAGGAGGAGGCGGACTCCCTGCTGGAGGACCTGGGCCTTCGGGAGGCGGCGGAGACCCCTGCGGGATCCCTGCCCCACGGCGACCAGCGGCGGCTGGAGCTGGGGATCGCAGTGGCCAGCCGGCCTCGCCTGTGCTTGCTGGACGAGCCATCCTCAGGCCTCAACCCCCTGGAGCGGGCCGGGCTCATGCAGCTGGTGCGGCGCCTCGCGGACCAGAGGGGCGTCACGTTTGTGGTGGTGGAGCACGATATGGACGTGGTGTTCGGGCTCGCGAACCGGGTGGTGGTGATGAACCGGGGACGGCTGCTGGCGGAGGGCGCCCCCGAGGACATCCGGAACAACCGGGAGGTGCGGGAGACCTACCTGGGGGAGGAGGAGGAAGGCTCTTGCTGACGGTGGAGGGGCTGGTGGCCGGCTACGGAGCCTCCGTGGTCCTCCACGGGGTCGGGTTTTCCGTCCAGCGGGGCGAGGTGGTGGCGCTGTTGGGTCGCAACGGGGCGGGCAAGACCACTACCCTGCGGGCGGTGGTGGGCTTGGTCCACGTTCACCGGGGGAGGGTGCGGTTCCGTGACGTGGAGCTGGTGGGGCGGCCGCCCTTCGAGGTCGCGCGCCTGGGGATCGCCTACGTGCCCGACGACCGACGCATCTTCCCGGACCTCACGGTGGAGGAGAACCTCCAGCTGGCGCGGTACGCCTCCGGCCGGGAGGGGCCGTGGGACCTGGAGCGGGTGTATGGACTGTTCCCCGCGCTGCGGGAGCTCCGTCACCTGCGCGGCACGCAGCTTTCGGGTGGCCAGCAGAAGATGCTGGCTTTGGGCCGTGCCCTGATGAGCAATCCGGAACTGTTGCTGCTGGAC
>JBKBVM010000292.1:0-1767 GCA_046289555.1 bacterium | reverse complement strand
GCCTGATGCGGGTTTCAGCTCAAAGGGCCCTTCCCGCAAGGCCCCCGAAAGCTGCGAACTTGTTAAACATGGGCTAGGGACAGGGCCCAGGGGACAGGGCCCGGGGCCAGGGAGCAGGGACCTGGGGCTACGCCCTGGCCGGCTGCGCCCGGAGGTCGGGCTGCAGGGCCACCACGGTCTCGGCGATCTGCACCGCGTTCAGGGCCGCGCCCTTGCGTAGGTTGTCCGCCACCACGAAGAAGGCGAGGTTGCCGGCCCCGTCGAAGCGGATGCGGCCCACGTACGCGGGATCCCGCCCGGCGGCCCGAAGGGGGGTGGGGTAGCGGCCGGACCGAGGGTCGTCCACCACCTCCACGCCCGGGGCAGCGCGCAGGATCTCGCGGACCTCGTCCAGGTCCGGAGCCTGTTCGAAGGTCGCGTGCACCGCCACGCCGTGACCCACCAGGGTGGGCACCCGCACGCACGTGATCCCCACCTCCAGGGTGGGGTGCTCCAGGATTTTGCGGCTTTCCGCCTGCGCCTTCAGCTCCTCGCTGGTGTGCCCGCCGTCGCGGACCGACCCGATGGCCGGGATCACGTTGAACACGATGGGGTGGCTGAAAGCGCTGCCCAGGGACTCCTCGAGGGGCTCCCCGCGCTCTGCCGCGGCCCGCAGCTCCCGCCACAGCTGCTCCACTCCCCCCTGGCCCGCTCCGGACACCGACTGGTAGGAGCACGCCACCACCCGACGCAGCCCGTAGCGCCGGTGCAGCGGTGCGAGGGGCAT
This sequence comes from bacterium, assembly GCA_046289555.1. GTDB lineage: Bacteria > Sysuimicrobiota > Sysuimicrobiia > Sysuimicrobiales > Sysuimicrobiaceae > Tepidifontimicrobium. Next base: position 1,001 of record JBKBVM010000292.1, on the reverse strand, counting down.
CAGGAAGGTGGCGGTGGTGCAGTTGGGGTTGGCGATGATGCCCCGGGGTCGGTCCAGCACCCGCGGGCCGTTGATCTCCGGGATCACCAGCGGCACGTCCGGGTCCAGGCGGAAGGTGGCGGCGTTGTCGATCACCACCGCGCCCCGCGCCGCGGCCCTGGGTGCCCACTCGCGCGAGACCTCGTCGGGCACGTCGAAGATGGCGATGTCGCAGCCCTCGAACACCTCCTCGCTCAGGGCCACCACGGGGTGCCCGTCCACCCGCTTGCCCGCTGACCGGGCTGACGCGGCCAGCCGCAGTTCCCGTACGGGGAACCGCCGCGCCTCCAGCAGGGCCACCGCCTGCCGCCCTACGACGCCCGTGGCTCCCACCACCGCGACCACGTACCCGTCCCGCACGGCCTCACCTCGTTCCGGTGGAATGCGTAGTCGTCTGTGTGTCGAGCAGGTGCTCCAGACCCACCACCAGGTCCGACAGCCCGACGACCCGACGGACCGCCAGCAACACGCCCGGCAGGAACGACTCCTCGCTGTACGCGTCGTGGCGCAGGCTCAGCACCTGTCCCGGCCCGCCGAACAGGACCTCCTGGTGCGCCACCAGGCCCGGGAGCCGGACGCTGTGCACCCGCACGCCGTGGTGGACGCCCCCCCGGGCGCCGGCCACCTTCTCCTCCTCCGCCACCGCCGGCTGCGGGGCCGCCCCCCGGGCCCGGGCAATCAGCTCCGCGGTGCGCAGCGCGGTCCCGCTGGGCGCGTCCCGCTTGCGGTCGTGGTGCAGCTCCACCACCTCCGCGTGGGGGAAGTACGGGGCGGCCAGCTGGCAGAACCGCATGAGCAGCACCGCTCCCAGGGCGAAGTTGGGGGCCACGACACCGCCCAGCCCAGCCCGCGCGCAAGCCTGCCGCAGGGCTTCCAGGGAGTCAGAAGCGTAACCGGTGGCTCCCACCACCGGCCGGACGCCCGCCTCTGCGGCCCGGGCCGCGTTGAACAGGGCCGGGTCG
>JBKBVM010000291.1:0-1783 GCA_046289555.1 bacterium | reverse complement strand
GCCCGTCCTGGGCGGGCCCCACGCCGACCGCCATTGGGCGCAGATTCTCCGGGAGCTGAGCCACCCGCAGGCTCCCGTTGCGTGACCAAGCCAACGATGGGCTGGGCACCTACTGGGACGTGACACGGACGGATGAGCCCGAAGGCTACAGGGAAAGCGCCGTCCACGGGTATATGTAATACAGTGACGGCAGGCTGCGTCTGGAGCCGACAAGGACGCCAAGGGGCTGGCCAGGGATGCGGCACGACGCTGGCGGGTGGTCTGGACGAGGCCGGAGGTAGCTGGGGCGAAAAGATGACGGCGGTGGTGAGGCGCAAGAGCGTGAGAAGAAGCGAAGGGGGCTTCAGCCTCGTGGAGGCGGCGGTGGCGTTGGTGATCCTGGGGATCCTGCTGGCCGCGGTGCTCCCGTACCTCACCTCCAGACCTATGAACCTCAGGGCTGATACCAACGACCTCGTCGCCAACCTCCGGCTGGCCCGGGACCTGGCCATCAGCCGGACCACCCACTACCGAGTCAGGGTCGTCGACAGGGAATCCTACGCCCTGGAGCGGCTGGACGAAAGCACGGGGCAGTGGGTCGAGGAGCGGACGGTCCGCCTGCGGGAGAACGTCCAGTTCGCCCGCACCACACGCAACAACCAAATCGCAGAGTTTGACAGCCGCGGCAGGATTCCTCAGAGCTGGAACACCGTCCTCCTTCCGTTTACCCTGGAGGACCCAGTCCGAAGGGAGCAGCGGAGCGTGCGGGTCAGCAATGCGGGAGGGGTCTAGGAGGAGTGAAGCGGCTCGGGCGGTACTCGTGTGCGACCTTTCGGGGCCGGCAGCAACGCGGCTGCCGGGCTGCCGCTGGCCTGTCGCTCCTGGAGGTGCTGGTGGCCGCGATGTTGCTGGTCCTGATCGTGGCGTCCGTGGCCGCGCTGCTCTCCCTGGCAGGTACCTACGCGGGGATCGGCAAGCGTGGCACCGACGCGGCCTCCGTGGCAGCTGCGGAGGTGGAGCGGCTGCGCGACCTGCCCTACTCGCGGATCCCGGACGGCACCGCGGAGTTCGACGTGGAGTTCGGGGGCGTGCAGTACCACGTCAGGCGGACCGTGGAACCGGACCAGCCCGAGGCAGGCATGAAACGCGTCACCGTGGAGGTGACCTACGACCTTCAGGGCCAGCGGAGGTTCGTCACGGAGGTCATCCTCACGGACCTCATGCGCCCGGCGCCCACGAGGTGATGGCCGTGGCGACGTTACGCGCACGGGAAGCGGGCATGACGCTCATCGAGATCTTGATCGGGATTGTCCTAGCGTCCTTCGTGGTCCTGGTCGCGGGCTCGGGGTTCGTGTTTGTGACACGCGGGTGGTACGGCCAGCAGGCGCGGCTGGAGACTCAGCAGAATCTCCGCGTCGCCGTGGAGCGGGTGGTGCGGGAGCTCAGGCTGGCGGGGGCGTGCCTGCCCCAGTGGGGTGAGATCCCGGACTTGGCGATTGTAGGAGGCCGGAACCGAGAGGAGCGGGACGTGCTGGAGTTCCGGGTCAACCGGAGCTGCGCGAAAAGCGCGCTGCGGGCTACCTACCGGAGGGGAAGGGGGCCCATCCAGCTGTACACGGTCGAGGGGTTTACGGTCGGGATGCAGGCCTACATCTGGAACCCGAATACCCGGACAGGGGAGTTCTTCCGCGTCGCCGAGGTGGACGTGCAGAACCGGTCGATTACACCGGCGACATCGTTGGGCGGCTGGTACCCCGGGTCCGATGTTTCTAACGATAACGATCCTCCTCCCCAGCCCGCCTCG
>JBKBVM010000290.1:0-1804 GCA_046289555.1 bacterium | reverse complement strand
GGGCTGGCTCCCCGAACGGCGGGCTGACGGCTCCGCCGCTTTTGCCCTCACCGACCCCGGCGCGCCCCCGACCCTCCCCGCTCCGCCTCCGGCCCCGCCGGGCCACCTGACCCACGTCTGGACGACCCAGGAGGTGAACTTCCGCAACCAACCGGTTGTGCGCCCGGATACCCTCATCGGACGGCTCTACCCCGGCGCGCGCCTCCGGGTCATAGAAGACCCCGCGCTGGCCCGGCGGAAACTGGGCACCTACCAGTGGCTCAACGTCCAACTGGAGCCGGAGGGGCCGGAGGGCTGGGTTGCCGCCTGGTACGTCACCGACCACCCGCCGGTGGCGGAGGCCCCTCCGCTGCCCACCCTTCTGCGCGTCCAGAGCCCCCAGGTCGGCTACCTGAACATCCGGCAGGGCCCGGGAACCAATACCCCCACGGTCTGGCGGGTCCCCGACGGCACGATTCTGGAGATTCGGGAGGACCCGCAACAGGCCCTGGCGAAGGTCGGGCAGGAGGGGCAGTGGGTCCGGGTGCGCACGCCCAGCCTGCACGAGGGCTACGCCGCCGCCTGGTACCTCGCCGCCGACGTCCCGCCCGATAACCGCCGTCCGGTGGAGGATGCCCCTCTGCCCTTCGGCGAATGCGCCTGGATTTTCGGCATCCACGGCGCCGGCGCCGACGAGACGGAGGACTTCCGCCATCTGTTTGCGGGGACGGGGCGGCGCGGCTGGGTGCTCTTCACCGAATCCATCGGCCGTCATCCCGATAACCTGCGGCCCAACGAAGCCCTGCGGCAGAAACTCTGGGACTGGGCCCGCAGCGGTTTCGGCGTGGTCATCCGCCTCAACTACGGCTACGAACCGGCTGGGACCCTGCCCGAGTCCCAGTACTACGGGGACTTCGCAGCCACCTGCAGGCGCTGGGCTGAACTCTACCTGAAGCGTCCGGAGGTCCCCCCGTCCCACTACACCTGGGTCATCGTCATCGGGAACGAGCAGAACAACGTCCGGGAGCACCCCGGCGGGCTGGCCGACCCCCGGGAGCACATCACGCCGCAACTCTACGCCCGCGCCTTCAACCTGGCCTACCGGGCCATCAAGGAGGTCCTGCCCAACGCGACGGTGGTCCCGGGTGCGGTGGACCCGTACAATACCACCCCCTGGGTTCGCCTGGGCGGCATCCGCTACCGCCCGCTGACGTACTTCAAGGAGATGCTGGACGGGATTGTGGCGCTGGACGGCTTCGCGCTCCACACCTACACCCACGGCCCGGTGGTGGAGTACATCACCCACCTGCGGCCCTTCACCGACTGGCCCCTGGTCCCCGGCACGGAGCACGAGCACTACTACGACTTCCAGGCCTACCGGCCGTTCATAGAGGCCATCCCCGCGAAATGGCGGGATAAACCCGTCTACATCACCGAGGCGAACCACTGGACGGTGAACCCGGACGGCACGGGGCCGAACGGGTGGATCAACCGCAACATCGGCTGGGTCCAGGCCGCCTACGCGGAGATTCATCGCTGGAACAGCACCCCCCACGCCCAGCAGATTCACTGCCTGCTCCTCTACCGCTGGCAGGGGGACGAGTGGGAGATTCGGACGAAGGACCAGATTCAGGAGGACTTCCGCCAGGCCTTGCGGAACGATTACCGCTGGAGGAAATGAGCCGCGCCGGCTGACCCACCGTACCCTGGGGCTGGGGTGCTGGGCCATCGGTGGCCCGTTCTGGGCGGGGGAGACCCCTGGGCTGGGGCGAAGTAGATGATAGAGAATCCAGTCGCGCCATCCACGCCGCTCTGGATATGGGTA
>JBKBVM010000028.1:0-14456 GCA_046289555.1 bacterium | reverse complement strand
GCTGCGGCAGGCGGAGGTCCTCCTGCGGGTGGACCTGGGACTGGGCCCGGGCCGCGCGCGGGTGTGGACGTGTGATCTGGGGGAGGAGTACGTCCGCATCAACGGCAGCTACATCACGTGAAAACGGACAGAGGAGCGGTGAGGATCTTGGCCACCCTTCCCCACCACCTCGGGCGGTCCCTGGCGGAGGCCCTGCGGTACGTGGCGGCGTGGAAGGGCCGCACCGTGGTGGTGAAGTTCGGCGGGAGCGTGCTGGACGCTCCGTCCCTGGGCACCCTGCCCCAGGACCTCGTGCTCCTGCAGCAGGCGGGCGTCCGGCCCGTGCTGGTGCACGGGGGCGGTCCGGAGATCACGCGGTTGCTGGAGCGGCTCGGCAAGGCGACCCGGTTCGTCAACGGCCTCCGGGTCACCGACGAGGAGACCATGGAGGTCGTGGAGATGGTGCTGGCGGGGCGCGTGAACAAGCACCTGGTGACCCTCATCCACCGGGCCGGCGGCCGCGCGGTGGGCCTTTCCGGCAAGGACGCGGCTTTGCTGCGGGCGCGCAAGCACGCGCCCGGGGTGGACCTGGGGCTGGTGGGCGAGGTGGCCCACGTGGACCCGAGGGTGGTGGAGGTGCTGCTGGACGCCGGCTACCTGCCCGTGGTAGCCTCCTTGGGCTTCGGGCCCGACGGGGTCAGCTTCAACCTCAACGCGGACAGCGCCGCGGCAGCCCTGGCGGTGGCCCTGCGGGCCGACAAGCTCATCGTGCTCACGGACGTGGAGGGGATCTACCGGGAGACTTCACAGGGCCGGGAGCTGCTGTCGGAGCTCACTCCGGAGGCGGCGCGCACCCTCATCACCGAGGGGGTGGTCTCCCGCGGCATGATCCCGAAGGTGGAGGCGTGTCTGGCGGCCCTGGAGGGAGGCGTGCGCAGCGCCCACATCATCGGCGGGGAGGTCCCCCACGGGCTGCTGGTGGAGCTGTTCACGGACACCGGCATCGGCACCATGATCCGCAAACGCGAACCGGAGGCGTGATGGACACCGAGGCCGTCATCCAGTGGTCGGAACGGTACCTGTTCCAGAACTACCGGAGGATCCCCGTGGCGTTCGCCCGCGGGCGCGGCGCGCGGCTGTGGGACCTCGAAGGGCGCGAGTACCTGGACTTCGTGGCGGGGATCGCGGTCACGAGCCTGGGCCACGCGCACCCCGCCCTGGTCCAGGCCCTGACGGACCAAGCGAGCCGCTACGTGCACGTGTCCAACCTCTACCACATCCCAGAACAGGCTCAGGCGGCCCGCCGTCTGGCAGAGCGGTCCGGGCTAGACCGCGTGTTCTTCTGCAACAGCGGCGCGGAGGCCAACGAGGCAGCCATCAAGCTGGCGCGGAAGTGGGGCAAGCAGCACCGAGGACCGGAAGCGCACGAGATCGTGGTGGCCCACAACAGCTTCCACGGCCGGACCCTGGCCACCCTGGCCGCCACCGGCAACCCGCGCTACCACCAGGGCTTCGAGCCGCTGCCCGCAGGCTTCCGCTTCGTCCCCTACAACGACCTGGCCGCGGCCGCGGAAGCGGTGGGGCCTACCACGTGCGCGGTGCTGATGGAACCCGTGCAGGGGGAGGGCGGGGTGATTCCCGGGGACCCCGACTACCTGCGCGGGCTGCAGGAGCTGTGTCGGGAGAAGGGCATCCTGTTCATGCTGGACGAGGTGCAGACGGGCGTGGGCCGCACCGGAGCGTGGTTCGCCTTCCAGCGGTACGGGCTCGCCCCAGACGTGGTTACCCTGGCCAAGGGGCTGGGGGGTGGCGTGCCTGTGGGCGCGGTGCTGGCGCGGGAGGAAGTGGCGGCGGCCTTCGGCCCGGGCGACCACGGGTCCACCTTCGGCGGCAACGCCCTGAGCGCGGCCGCGGTGTGCGCGGTGCTGGAAACCCTGGAGGCGGAGAAGCTGGTGGAGCACGCGGCTGCCGTGGGCGAGCGGCTCCAGGCGCAGCTGCGGGCCCTGGCAAGTCGGCAGCCCGCGGTGACCGAGGTGCGCGGGGTGGGGTTGCTGGTGGCGGTGGACCTGAAGGTGGAGGCGGCGGCGGTGGAGGCCAGCTGCCGGCAGCGGGGCCTGCTGGTGAACGCGGTGCGCCCGAACACCTTGCGGTTGTCTCCGCCCCTGGTGGTCTCCGAGGAGGAGGTAGACCGGGCGGTGCGGGTCCTGGAGGAGGCCCTGGAGGCGGTGGCGGCGCAGTCCCGAGGGAGCGCGGCAGAGGCCGTGGAAAGGAGGTGAGCGGGTTGGCTTCGGTGCGGAAGGTGGCCCTGGCGTACTCCGGTGGCCTGGACACCTCGGTGATGGTGCCCTGGCTGCGGGAGCGGTACGGCTGTGAGGTGGTGGCGGTGGTGGCCAACGTGGGCCAGCTGGAAGACTTCGAGGCCATCCGCCAGAAGGCCCTGGCCAGCGGGGCCAGCAGCTGCTACGTGGTGGACGTGCGGGAGACCTTCGCGCGCGACTACATCTTCCCGGCCCTGCGCGCGGGCGCGGTGTACGAGGGCCGCTACCTTTTAGGTACGGCTCTCGCGCGTCCGTTGATCGCCAAGGTGCAGGTGGAGGTGGCGCTGCGGACCGGGTGCGACGCCCTCGCCCACGGCTGCACGGGGAAGGGCAACGACCAGGTGCGCTTCGAGCTGGCCTACCAGGCCCTGGCCCCCCACCTGAAGGTGATCGCCCCGTGGCGGGAGTGGGAGCTGCGCAGCCGGGAGGACGAGATCGCCTACGCCCGGCGCCACGGCATCCCGGTGAGCGCCACCCCGGAAAAGCCGTACAGCATCGACCAGAACCTGTGGCACACCTCCTACGAGGGCGGCGTCCTGGAAGACCCCGGCGCCATGGCTCCCCCGGACATGTTCCAGCTCACCGTGGACCCCGCGGACGCCCCGGACGTGCCGCAGTACGTACAGATCGGCTTCGAGGGCGGTTTCCCCGTCTCCCTGGACGGGGTGCGGATGAGCCCCGCCTCCCTCATCGAGTCGCTGAACGCCATCGCGGGCGCCCACGGGGTGGGCCGGGTGGACGTGGTGGAGAACCGCCTGGTGGGCATGAAGAGCCGCGGGGTGTACGAGACGCCCGCGGGCACCGTGCTGCTGGCCGCCCTCAAGGACCTGGAGGCGCTCACCCTCGACCGCGACACCCTGCACTTCAAGGAACTGATCGGCCCGCGCTACGCGCAGCTGGTGTACTACGGGCAGTGGTACTCGCCCCTGCGGGCGGCCCTGGACGGCTTTCTGGACGTGTCGCACCGGTGGGTCACGGGCACGGTGACCGTGAAGCTGTTCAAGGGCTCCTGCGTAGCGGTGGCCCGCTCCTCCCCCTACTCCCTGTACCGGCACGACCTGGCCACGTTCGGCGAGGACGCGGCGTACAACCAGAAGGACGCAGAGGGGTTCATCCACCTGTTCGGGCTGCCGACCCGCGTGTTCACCGGGGTCCACCCCGAGGTGCGGGACCTGAAGGTAGAAGAGCAGGTGGGAGGCTAGACCGCCGCGGATGTCCGACGGCAAGCCGGGGAAGCTGTGGGGGGGCCGGTTCGGGGCGGACCTGGACCCGGCCCTGCACCGTTTCACCGCGTCGTTTCCCTTCGACCGACGGCTGGTCCGACACGACCTGGTCGGCAGCCTGGCGCACGCCCGCATGCTGGCAGAGTCAGGCATCCTCACCGGCGACGACGCCCGTGCGGTGCTGGAGGGCCTCGCGGGGATCCTCCGGGACGTGGAGGAAGGCCGCCTGGCAGCAGAGGGGCCTGAGGAGGACGTGCACACGTGGATCGAGCGGGTGCTGCGGGAGCGGGTGGGTGAGGCGGCAGGGAGGCTGCACACCGCCCGCAGCCGCAACGACCAGGTGGTCACCGCCCTGCGGCTGTACGTGCGGGAGAGGCTGCGGGACCTGGTGGGACGGGTGGCTGAACTGCAGGAGGTCTGGGTCCAACAGGCTTCCGGGCACCTGGAGACGTGGATGCCCGGCTACACCCACCTGCAGCGGGCGCAGCCCGTGAGCCTCGCTCACCACCTGCTGGCCCACGTGTGGGCCCTCAACGCGGACGCCCGGCGGCTGCAGGCCACGCACCACCACACGGGCGTGTCGGTCCTGGGAGCAGGCGCCCTGGCGGGCAGCCCGCTGCCCATCCGTCCGGAGCGGAGCGCGTACTGGCTGGGCTTTTCCGTCCTGTTCCCCAACAGCCTGTACGCGGTGGCGGACCGGGACTTCGTGCTGGAGGCCGCCTTTGCCGCCGCGGTGCTGCTGGTGCACCTGTCCCGGTGGGCGGAGGAGGTGGTCCTGTGGAGTTCCGCGGAGTTCGGGTTCGTGGAGCTGGACGACACCGTGGCCAAGGGGTCCAGCCTCATGCCCCAGAAGAAGAACCCGGAGGCCGCGGAGCTGATCCGCGCGAAGGCCGGGCGGGGGATCGCCGCGCTGGCGGGGCTGTTGTCCGCGCTGAAGGGGCTGCCCCTCTCGTACAACAGCGACCTGCAGGAAGACAAGGAGATGCTGTTCGACGCCCTGGACACCGCCTCGGGCTGCCTGGAGGCGGCCCGGGTGCTCGCTGGGGGGATGCGGTACCGGCCGGACCGCATGGCGCGGGCGCTGGAGGGCGGGTTCCTGACGGCCACCGACCTGGCGGACTACCTGGTCCGGCGCGGGGTTCCCTTCCGTCAGGCGCACGAACAGGCGGGCAGGGCGGTGCGGGAGGCGGAAGCCCGCGGCTGCGAGCTGTGGGAGCTCTCGCTGGACGTGCTGCGGTCCTGCTGCCCGCAGGTGGACGCGGACGTGTACGAGGCCCTGCGGCCCCAGGACGCGGGCCGGGCCCGGCGGTCTCACGGCGGACCCGCGCCTGAGCGGGTCGCGGAGCAGCTGGAGGCGGCCCGCCGCGAGCTGGAGACCACCCGGGCGTGGCTGGCCGCGGCAGCCGACCCCCCGGTGTACGCCGCCTACCGGCAGGGACAGCTCCTCCAGGGGCTATGAACCGCCCGCAGCGGGAGCGCCTGATCCTGGAGATCGTTTCCTCCCAGCCCGTGCGCACACAGGCGGAGCTCGTGCGGGCCCTGCGCCGCAAAGGGCTGCAGGTGACCCAGGCCACCGTCTCCCGGGACATCAAGCGGCTGGGGCTGGTGAAGGTCCCCGACGAGCGGGGCCAGTACCGGTACGCGCCGCCGCAGGGCCTGCAGCAGGCCCCCTCACCCGGAGCGCGGGCGAAGCTTGTGGCGGCCTTCCGGGAGTTCGTCACGGGGGTGGACTGGGGCGAGGGACTGGTCCTGGTGAAGACCCTGGCGGGCCGCGCCAACGCGGTGGCCGCGGCCATCGACGAGGTCCGGATGCCGGAGATCGCGGGCACTGTGGCCGGGGACGACACCATCCTCGTGGTGGTGCGGCGTCTGGAGGACCGCCAGGCGGTCGTGCGCGCCCTCGGCCAGCTGCTAGAATAGCGGGGCGACGGAGGCGCACCGGGTGCGGATCCCAGAACGGTGGCGGCCCGCCGGCTTGCTGATAGGCCTCGCGGTCCTTCTGGCCGCGGTGGGCGTGTGGCCGTACTTCCCCGCTGCTGTCCCCCTCCGGACCGGCGTGGTGAGCCCGCAGGACGTGGTGGCGCCCCGGACCGTGGAGTTCGTGGACTGGGAGCGCACGGAGGCTGTCCGGGAGGAAGTGGCAGCAGCGGTCCCCGTGGCGTACCGGGCGGTACCGGACGCCCTCGAGCGCGCCGAACGGGAGGCCCGCGGGCTGGTGGAGTCGGTGCTGGCGGTGCGGGCGGACCGTGGCCTGACCCCGGAGGCCCGTAGGGAGCGCCTCCGCCGCCTGGGGCTGCAGGCAGAGGCCCTGGAGGCCGCCCTGACCCTGGACAGGGCACAGCTGCTGGCAGCCCTGGACGCCGCGGTTTCGGCCGCCTACCGGCTCATGGCCCGGCCCCTGAGGCCGGAGGACCTGCCTGGCGCCCGCCAGCAACTGGAACCGATCCTCCGGGAGAAGGGGATGCGGGGGCGCGCGTTGGCGTTCGCCCGGTGGGTGGCGGAGCATGGTCTTCGGCCGAATCTGGTGGTGGACGAGCTGCAGACCCGCCGGGCGCGAGAAGCAGCCCGGGCCGGGGTGGAGCCGGTCCGGGTGCGGGTCCTGAAGGACGAGGTGGTGGTGCGCCGGGGCGAGGTGGTGACCCCCGAGCAGATGCGCAAGCTGCAGGCCCTGGGGCTCGCAACCGGTCCCTGGCCGTGGAGCAAGCTGGTCGGCACCCTGGTGCTGGTGGCCGCCCTGGTGGCGGTCCTCGGCGCGTACCTGGCCTACTTCCAGCCGGAGGTGTGGGCAAGCCCCAAGCTGCTGGTGCTGACCGGACTCCTGGTGTGGCTGGGCGCCGCGACCACCCGCCTGGTGGCCGCCGCGATCCACCCGCTACTGGTCCCCACGGCGGCCGTCGCCATCCTGCTGGCGGTGCTGGTGAATCCCAGGCTGGCGCTGTTCGCCGCCGGTGCGCTGGCGGTCCTGGCGGGGACGCTGGGCACCCAGGACCTGCGGCTGGTGGCGGTGGCGTACGCGGGCGCGGCCGTGGGGGTGTTCAGCGCGCGTCGGATCCACCGCCGGACAGACCTCGCCTACGCGGGCCTGCTGGTGGGGCTGGCCAACGCGGCCACCGCGCTGGCACTGGACCTGTTGACCGGAGCGCCGACCCGCGACGCGGCCCTCAATGCCGGTGTGGGTGTGGTGGGCGGGGTCCTGTGCGGGATCTTGGCCACCGGCGCGCTGCCGTACCTGGAGGATCTGTTCGGCCTGGTGACGCCCATCAAGCTCCTGGAGCTCAGCAACCCCAGCCACCCCCTGCTGCGGCGGCTGCAGCTGGAAGCCCCCGGGACGTACCACCACACCCTCATGGTGGCCAACCTGGCGGAGGCGGCCGCGGAGGCAGTCGGCGCGGATCCCCTCCTGGCCCGCGTGGGGACCTACTACCACGACGTGGGCAAGCTGCGCAGGCCTGGCTTCTTCGTGGAAAACCAGGTGGGCGGGCAGAACCCGCACGACCGGATGGCGCCCAGCTTGAGCGCGCTGGCGGTGGCGGCCCACGTGCGGGACGGGCTGGAGCTGGCGCGCCAGTACCGGCTGCCCAAGGTGGTGGCGGACTTCATCCCCCAGCACCACGGCACCAGCCTGATGGCGTACTTCTACCACCGGGCCGTGGAGCAACAGCAGGGCCCCGTGGACCCCGAGGCTTTCCGCTACGAGGGGCCGAAGCCGCAGACCCGGGAAGCCGCCATCGTCATGCTGGCGGACGGCGTGGAGGCCGCGGCGCGCTCCGTGCAGAACCCCACGCCCGAACGGATCCGGGAGCTGGTGCGGCGGATCGTGCACGAGCGGCTGGAGGACGGGCAGCTGGACGAGTGCGACCTCACCTTCCGCGACCTGGAGCGCATCACGCAGGTGTTCACGCGGTTGCTGGTGTCCATGTTCCACCCGCGGCTGGAGTACCCGGAGGCGAGCCTTGAAGCGCACCGCCGGCGGCGGCAGCGCGGTGTCGGTGCGATTCCTGTACCGGGCCGGCGGCCGCGCGTGGGCCCGTAGCCTCGCCGGGGCTGCCCGCGGCGCGGTGCGGCTGACCCTGCAGGACCAGGGGGTGGCCGGGCCCGTGGAGGTCAGCGTGGTCCTGGCGGACGACGCCACCGTCCGGTCCCTCAACCGGGCGTACAGGGGGAAGGACCGCACCACGGACGTGCTGGCCTTCCCGCAGGACGGAGCCGGGGGCCTGCTGGGCGACGTGGTGATCTCCGTGCAGCAGGCCGCGCGACAAGCGCGCCGGGCGCGGCACCCCCTGGCCCGCGAGGTCGCCCTCCTGGCGGTCCACGGAACCTTGCACCTGCTGGGATACGAGGACGAAACCCCGCACGGGCGCCGGGCCATGTGGGAAGTCCAGCGGCGGCTCGTGCGCGCGTGGGCCGTGAGGAGGGCGAAGCGGCGGTGAACCGGACCCTCGCGGAAGCGTTCCGGGCCGCGGGCTGCGGGCTCGCCTACGCCCTCCGCACCCAGCGCAACTTGCGGATCCAGTGCGGGGTGGCGGCGGGCGTGCTGGCGCTGGCCCTGGTGGTGGACGCACCTGCCGCGGAGGTGGCGCTGCTGGCTGTGGCCTGCGGGCTCGTGCTGGGTCTGGAGCTGGTGAACACCGCGGTGGAAGCCCTGGTGGACGGGCTGTGGCCCCAGCCGTCGGAAGTGGCGCGGCGGGTGAAGGACACGGGCGCGGCGGCGGTGGTGGTAGGCGCGGCGGCGGCCGCGGCCGCGGGGACGCTGGTTCTGGGCCCGCCCCTGCTGGCGCGGCTGGGAGTTCCCGCAGCGTGGGTCAAGCCCGCCGTGGCCGCGGTGGGTGCCGTGGCCGCCGCGGGCGCTGCGGCGTGGCGGACGCTGCAGCGGCCGTCCGGTTCGGTTGAGGGGCCGTCCGGCCCATGTTAAAATGAAGCCCGCTGGGGCCCGTGTGCCCCCCGCCCACCTCGCGCAACGGTGGGCGTCTCGTAGGAGGAACGCCTTAAGTGGAAGATTCGGGCAGTAGCCTGGGACGGTACCTGCTGTTCGCCGTCCTGGCCGGGGTGGCTGCCTTCTTTTCCCTCGCTGAGGTCGCCCTGCCGCGGGCCAGCCGCCAGCGCTTACGCCAGCTTTCGGAGCAGGGACACCTGCGGGCCGCGGTGGCGTTGCGGTTGGTGGAAGCCCCCTCGCGCCTTGTGAGCACCCTGCGGGTCGGCCACGCCCTCGCCAGCGTGGGGGCGGCGGTGGTCCTGGCCAGCGACCTGGCGGCCCGGTTCGGCGCCGCGGGTGCGTGGGTGGCGTTCGCGGTGGCGGGCGCGGTGTTCCTGCTGGCCGTGGAGGCCCTACCCAGGTCTACGGCGGCCCGCTGGCCTGACCGTGTAGCCCTGTGGTGCGCCCTTCCCGCGCGCCTGTTCACCTGGCTGCTGGCCCCCGTGGTGGCCGCGGTGGCGCTGCTGGCCCGGGCTGCGGGCTGGGTCCTGCGGGTGGACGTCCCGCGGGAAGCCCCCCTGGCCGAGGGCGAGCTGGACCTGGTGGCCCGCATGGAGGAGGCCAACGGCGAGCTGGAGGAAGGCGAGCGGGAGATGATCCACTCCATCTTCGAGTTCCGGGAGACCGTGGTGCGGGAGATCATGGTGCCGCGGGTGGACGTGGTGGCGGTCCGCCACGACGCACCCCTGGGGGAGATCGTGGACCTGGTGCTGGAGGAGGGGCACTCGCGGATCCCCGTGTACCGGGAGACCATCGACCACATCGTGGGCGTGGTGTACGTGAAGGACCTGTTCCGCTACCTGCGGGACGGCCGGACTCAGGTCACCGCCGCGGAGGTCATGCGGCCCGCCTACTACGTGCCCGAGACGAAGAAGGTGGACGAGCTGTTCCAGGAGATGCGCCAGAAGAAGGTCCACCTGGCCATCGTGGTGGACGAGTACGGCGGGACCGCGGGCCTGGTGACCATCGAGGACGTGCTGGAGGAGATCGTGGGCGAGATCCGGGACGAGTACGACGTGGAGGAGAGGGAGCCGCTGGTCATGCTGGACGACCGGACCGCCCTGGTGGACGCCCGGATGCACCTGGAGGAGGTCAACGAGCGCCTGGGGCTGGACCTGCCCGTGGGTGAGGTGGACACCCTGGGTGGGTTCGTGTACAGCCGCATGGGACACGTGCCCCAGCAGGGCGAGCAGCTCACGTATAACGGGGTCCGGATCCGCGTGGAGGAGCTGGACGGGCAGCGGATCGCCCGCTTGAGGGTGGAGAAGCTGGCTCCGGAGGACGCGGAGGCCGCCCCGCGCCCGTGAGGGATCTGGACCGGGCCACCGCGGAGGCCCTGGCGCGTGCGGCCCGACGCGCGCGTCGGTTTGCGTACGCGCCGTACTCCCGCTTCCGGGTGGGGGCTGCGGTGCTGGACGACCAGGGCCGCGTGTTCACCGGGTGCAACGTGGAGTGCGGGTCCTACGGGCTTTCGAACTGTGCGGAACGGGTAGCCATCCAGAAGGCCGTCTCCGAGGGCGCGCGGCGGGTGGTGGCGGTGGCGGTGGCCGGCCCGGAGGGTCGCGAGCTCACGCCCTGCGGGGCGTGCCGGCAGGTCATGGCGGAGTTCGGGACGCAGTTCGTGGTGCTGAGCCGGCGCGGCCGCGCCCGGGTGTACTCGTTTCCCGACTTCCTGCCCCGGGCCTTCCGAAGCCCCAAGGAACACCGGTCACCGCAGCGTCGGTAGCGCACTGCGCACCGGCTGGTAGAATCGGTCCGTGCTCGAGAAGCCGGACGCGGCAGGGGATCGACCTGCAGCACCCGGACTCCCACCGGGACACCGGTCGGGGTTCGTGGCGCTGTTTGGCCCGCCCAACAGCGGCAAGTCCACCCTGCTGAACGCGTTGGTGGGCGCGAAGGTGGCGATCACCTCGCCCGTGCCGCAGACCACCCGGAGCCCTCTCCGCGGCATCCTCACCCTGCCCGAAGCGCAGGTGGTGTTCGTGGACACCCCGGGGCTGCACCGTCCCCGCCACAAGCTGGGCGAGCACATGGTCCGGGGCGCGCGCAAGGTCCTGGAGGACGTGGACCTGGCGTTGCTGGTCCTGGACGGCTCCCGCAGCCCGGGGGAGGAGGCGGAGACAGCCGCGGAGGCAGCGGGGCGCGTCCGGGTCCCGCTTCTGGTGGCCCTCAACAAACAGGACCTGGCGACCGAGGAGGGCCTGGGGGTCTGGCAGCGGTGGCTCGATGAGCGCCTGCGGCCTGAGGAGGTCCTAGTGATCAGCGCCCTGCGACGGGAGGGGCTGGACCGGCTGGTGGAGGCCCTGGTGAGCCGGCTGCCCGAAGGCCCGCCGTACTTCTCCCCGGAAGACCTCACGGACCAGCCTCTGCAGGCCCTGGTGCGGGAGATCATCCGGGAGAAGGCCATGGAGCTCACCCGGGACGAGGTCCCGCACGCCATCGCGGTGGAGCTGGAGGAGTTCCGCAAGGCCGAAAGGGGTGAGCTCACCTACATCCGCGCCACCGTCCACGTGGAGCGGCCTTCCCAGAAGAAGATCCTGGGGGGCGCGGGAGGCCGGGTGATCCGCGAGATCGGACGCCGGGCCCGGCCGGAGGTGGAGGCGTGGGTGGGCGGGCCGGTGTACCTGGACCTGTGGGTGAAGGTCAGCGAGGACTGGCGCCGGAAGGAGGGGTTCCTGCGGCGGCTGTACCCGCAGGGCTGAACGACCCGCGGCTTCCCGGGGACCCGGTCAGTACGCGCTCCAGCGGGCCTTGCGGAGCTCCCACAGGTCCTCGTTGGCTTTCAAAGCGCAGTACAGCCACACGAAGGGAGCCAGCAGCCCGCCGCTCAGCAGCACCACCGCGGCCAGGGCGCAGAAGTGCGCCCACAACCCGCGCCACAGGTACCAGAAGGGACCCAGCAGCGCAGCCGCCCAGTTCCACGAAAGGCGCGGAGGGGGGGTGTGGTCGCCCACGTCCGCCACCAGGTTGGGGCGCGGCACCGGAGCTTCGCCGGACAGCTCCTGGTCCACCTCCTGGATCGCCTGCCGCCACGTGGGCGCCCCGAGCCGCCACGCCGCGTACACCGCGGTCCCCATGAGGGCCAGCGCCAGCAGCACTCCCGCGACCGCCGCCATCCCGACCTCCCGGACAGGGTCCGCCCACCATTTTGCACGTCCGGGAGTCCGCGGTCCAGCGGTTCGGGCCGTGGCGTGGCATAATTGACTTAATGCTGCGGGTGCGGCGCGTGTACGACCCACCGGAACCGCAGGACGGCTTCCGGGTCCTGGTGGACCGGCTGTGGCCGCGGGGGCTCAGCAAGGAGGCGGCGCGGGTGGACTTCTGGGCACGCGAACTGGCACCCAGTGACCGGCTGCGCCGGTGGTTCGGCCACGACCCCCTCAAGTGGGAGGAGTTCCGCCGGCGGTACCGGGAGGAGCTCTCCCGAGGCCCGGCACAGGAGCTCGTGCAGCAGCTGGTGGAACGGGCGCGCCGCGGTAATGTCACCCTCCTGTTCGGGGCCCGCGACGAACAGCACAACAACGCCGTGGTCCTCGCAGAGGTCCTGCAGGAGCGGCTTGCAGGCTCCGTGGCTCGACGCCGCCGCGGGTCGCCTTGACCCCGACGGAAGCCGAACCTACAATCGCAGTTGGCTGGGCGGGTGCCCGAGCGGACAAAGGGGGCTGACTGTAGATCAGCTGGCGGAACGCCTTCGGAGGTTCGAATCCTTCCCCGCCCACCAGGTTCTGAACAGGCCGCTTCGCGGGCGGGAGTAGCTCAATGGTAGAGCCCCAGCCTTCCAAGCTGGTGGTGCGGGTTCGATTCCCGTCTCCCGCTCCAGCCCAGCGCACCGTGCTCCGGGACGCGCCCGAGGACCGCAGTTTCCGTGGCACAGATCCTGCAGACCCGGCTTCGGGGGGAGCCGGATGCGGCGTTGGCCCGCTGCCACCCTGAGCCTGGTGGCCCTTTTGGCACTGTGCGGGGCGCCCGTCGCCTCGGCGGACGAGGCGTTGGTACGCCAGGCCGTGGCCAGCTTCTTCCGGGAGGCCAGGGTCCTGCGGGTGGACGTTGTCCCCGACCTCTACGAGGGCGGTTACGCGCGGGTGAGTGTGTACGCAGCCCGGGCGACCCTGTCGGACGGTTTCCGGGTGGACGAGGCGTGGGTGCGGCTGGTGGGCGTCAGCTTCAACCCACAGGCCCTGCGCCGGGGCCAGTTCCAGGTGGACGGGGTCCGGGACAGCGCCCTGCACATGCGGGTGAGCTTCGAAAACCTCGAGCAGTACTTTTCGCAGCTGACGCCGGGGCAGCGGGTCCGGCTGTGGAGCGAGCGCGGCTACGTCTACGGCCGGGGTGTGGTCCCCCTGTGGGGCGCGCAGCTGCCCGTGGAGCTCCGGGGGGCGTTCGCGGTGGAGGGCGGCCCCGAGATGTACTTCCGGCTGGACCGCCTGCGGGTGAACGGCTTCCCCGTGCCGGAGCCCGTGGTGAGGGAGCTGGAACGCCGCTTCAACCCCGTGCTCACGCAGAAGGACTGGCCGGTTCGGTTCAAGCTGCGGGCGGTGGTGGTGAACTCGCAGGACGTGGTCGTCAGCAGCCAGCCGGGCGCTAGCTGCCGGATCTGCGCGGACTTCGGACCGGCGGGTTCGGCGCCCTGAAAGGACGCCCGCACGCCCCCACTGCCCTGTGGTAACGTAGGGTTCGGTTGCCCGAGTCGGGTCGCCAACCCACGTTCGCCGGAGGAAGCTCCAGCATGGCCCAGATCCTGGACGGCCGCGCCCTGGCCGCGCGGATCCGCGAGGAGGTGCGGCGGGAGGTGGAAGCGTTCACCGCCCGCCACGGAACCAGCCCTGCTCTGGCCGCCATCCTGGTGGGCGACGATCCCGCTTCCGCCCTGTACGTCCGCAACAAGGCGCGCGCGGCCACCGCCGTGGGGATCCGGTCAGAGACCTTTCACCTGCCCGCCCAGACCTCGCAGCGGGAGCTGCTGGACCTGGTGGACCGGCTGAACGGGCGGGAGGACGTGCACGGGATCCTGCCGCAGCTGCCGCTGCCGGAGCACCTGGACCCGGAGGCGGTGTTCGAACGCCTGGACCCCCGCAAGGATGTGGACGGGCTGAGCCCGTACAACGCAGGACGTCTGAGCCTGGGCCGTCCCCAGCTGGTGCCCTGCACGCCTCTGGGCGTGTTGGAGCTCGTGCGGTCCACGGGGGTGCACCTGGCGGGCGCACGGGCCGTGGTGCTGGGCCGCAGCAACCTCGTGGGGAAACCCACGGCCCTGCTGTTGCTGACAGAACACGCCACGGTCACCCTGTGTCACTCCCGCACCCGGGACCTCGGCGCCTACACCCGGGAGGCGGACGTCCTGGTGGCCGCGGTGGGCAGGCCGCGCCTGGTGACCGCGGACATGGTCAAGCCGGGTGCGGTGGTGGTGGACGTGGGGATCACCCGGCAGGACGACCGGATCGTGGGCGACGTGGACTTCGACGCGGTCCGCGAGGTGGCGGGCTGGATCACCCCTGTGCCGGGAGGCGTCGGGCCCATGACGGTGGCCATGTTGCTGCGCAACACCCTGCGGGCCGCGCGCCTGCAGGTGGAAGGAGGGGATCGGTGAGGGGGGGGTGGGATTACCCTCGCGCCCTGGAGTGGCTGGACGGCCTGCTGAACTACGAGCGGTCCGCAGTCCCCTACGCGGAGATCAAGCTGCAGCGGATCCAGGCGCTGCTGCGGCGCCTGGGGGACCCGCAGGCGCGGTTCCGCTCGGTGCTGGCGGCGGGCACAAAGGGCAAGGGGTCCACCGCCGCCATGCTGGTGTCCATCCTGCAGGCCCACGGGCAGCGGGTGGGCTTCTACTCGAAGCCGCACCTGTGGGACTACCGGGAGCGCATCCGCATCAACGACGTCCTGATCCCTCCCGACCGGCTCGCGCGGCTCGTCCAGGACACCGTCCCCGCGGTGGAGGCGGGGGCACAGGACCCGTGGGGCAGGCCC
>JBKBVM010000289.1:0-1831 GCA_046289555.1 bacterium | reverse complement strand
GTGAGCGCCTTGCAGCGCAGCCTGGGGCCGTCCCTGGTGTCCGCGGTGCTCTTCGGGTCCGTGGCCCGGGGCGAAGCCGGGCCGACCTCGGACGTGGACCTGTTGGTGGTGGTGGAGGGCCTACCCGCCTCCCGGCTCGGCCGCCACGACGTGCTGGCGCAAGCGGACGAGGCGGTGGAACCGTTGCTGGAGGCGCTGCGCAGGGACGGGATCCACACGGACGTGTACCCGATCCTCAAGACCCCGGAGGAGGCCCGCCGGCTGCGGCTGCTGTACCTGGACATGGTGGAGGACGCGGTCCTGCTGCACGATCGGGACGGCTTTTTCCGGTCCGTGCTGGACCGCATGCGGGAATCCCTACGTCGGCTGGGCGCGCGCAGGCTCCGGATCGGCCGCGTTCGGTACTGGGACCTCAAGCCCGACTACCGGCCCGGCGAGGTGTTCGAGCTGTGACCAACCGGACCGCCGCCCAGGCCCTCCTGCACCAGGCCACGGTGGTCCTGGAGGAAGCGCGCTCCCTGCGCCGCCGCGGAGCGTGGAACCTGGTGGTGCGCCGGTGTCAGGAGGCCGTGGAGCTCTGCTTGAAGGCCGCGCTGCGCGCTGCGGGGGTGGAGGTCCCTCGACTGCACGACGTGGGAGCCACCCTTCGCGCCCACGCGGCGCGTTTTCCGGATCCCTTGAGGGGAGAAGTCACCGAGCTGGCAGCCATTTCCCGACGCCTGACCCGGGAGCGTGAGCTCGCCTTTTACGGGGACGAGGAGACGGACACCCCGCCCCAGGACCTTTACGGGGAGTCCGACGCGGAGCGGGCCCTGGCGGACGCGGAACGGGTACTGGCTTGGACCGAGGCGGTTTTCGCGCGTCTTCCAGGGGACGGCTGACTGGGCCCAAGCCACCGGGGCGGTTCTGAGCGCCGTGAGGCGTCAGGCCAGCTGGAAACGCACGCGTTCCCCAGGACGCTTCTGGGCCAGCCCGGGCAGGTCTTCCTCTACCACCACCGCCAACACCGGGTAGCCGCCTGTGGTGGGGCCGTCCGGCATGAGTACGATGGGTTGTCCCGACGGCGGGACCTGCACGGCGCCCACCACCATCCCCTCCGACAGGATCTCGCCGGCACCCGCGTGGGCAATTTGGGGCCCCTCCAGGCGGTAGCCGGAACGGTCGCTGCGGGCGCTGACCACGTACTCCCCGGCCAGGAAGCGGTCCAGGGCCGCTGGCTCGAAGGCCGCCAGGTGCGGGCCCGCCACCACCCTGACGGGTCCGGAGCCGCGGGGTGCAGCCGGCTCCGCTACGCCTGGGATCCTGCGGGCCCGGTGCACGAGGTCACCGCGGCGCAACACCTTCCCGCCCAACCCTGACGGCACGTGCGTGCTGCGGCTCCCGAGGACTTCCGGTGCCTGCACGCCACCCGCCACCGCTAGGTAGCACCAGCAACCCCACTGTGGTCTGCGGAAACGCAGCACTTGGCCGCGGCGCAACCTCACGGCCTCGCCCAGGGGCACAGGGGAACTGTCGACCTCCGGGCCGAAGTCTGCGCCTGCCAGAGCCACCTCCACGTCCATCAGCGCCTCCAGGACCGGGGCGGGCCAAGTGAACTCCAGTCCGGCGCACTCCGGCGCGTTTCCGACCGCGCCGTTTGCCTCCCGCAACCCTTCGGGATCCATGGCACCAGAAGAGGGCACCCCGTAGCGCCGGTAGCCGAACCGGCCCAGGTCCTGGACGCTGCACAGCAGGCCGCCGTCGAGCACCACAAAGGCCGGCACGCCGTCGGATTCCGGTTCCGGCACGGGAGGGGCTGCCTGCCAGTCCGCCCGCTCCACGGCCACGAAGC
>JBKBVM010000288.1:0-1859 GCA_046289555.1 bacterium | reverse complement strand
AGCGCCTGCGGGGCCAGCTGGTGCAGCTGGCCTTCGCCCTGGGCGGCGGCGGCGCCGCGTACCTGGCGGCCAGCGCCCTGGCCCGCATCGAGGAGCTGCGGGTGGTCCTGAGCCTGTTCCGGCGGGGTGCCGCCTCGTCTCGCGCTTGACCGGCCAACAGCGCGGATGCTACCGTGGGCGCGGGAGTTAGCACTCTAGGCGCTCGAGTGCTAGGCGGAGGGCTCGGGGAGCGAGAGCCCTCGGCGGTTGCGGCTATGCTGGCGCGGGAGCTGGACGCGCGCAAGCAGCAGATCCTGTGGGCGGTGATCCAGGAGTACGTGGCCCGGGCGGAGCCCGTGGCCTCGGAAGCCCTGTGCCAGCGGTACGGGCTCGGCGTGAGCGCGGCCACCATCCGCAACGGAATGCACGCCCTCACGGACATGGGTTACCTCTACCAGCCGCACACCTCCGCGGGACGCGTGCCCACGGACCGCGCCTACCGCCTGTACGTGGACTGGCTGATGGCAGGTCACCCGGCCGCCGGGGTGGAGCAGCGGCTGAGCGCGGCAGAGCGCGAGCGCATCCGCCGCCGGGTGCAGTCCAAAGACCATCCGGAGGACGCCCTGGCTGAGGCGGTCCAGACCCTGGCCTCCCTCACCGACTACCCGTCGGTGGCCAGCACCCCGGGCGGGCCTCGCCGCCTCCAGCACCTGCACCTGGTTCCGCTGTCGGACCAGCGGGCGCTTTTGGTGGTGGTGGCCGAAGGGGCGGTAGACCAGCGCGTGGTCCGGCTGCAGCGGCCGGCCACGGAGGACGAGCTCCGTCAGGTCTCCCAGCTGCTCACCCGGACCCTAGCGGGTCTGTCCGTGTCGGACATCACGGACGGCGTGGCGGAGCGGATCGCCGCGTCCCTACCGGACCAGAGGGATCTGGTGGCGGCGGTCGTGGCGCAGCTGCGCCGGTACGGAGGCCTGCGGACCGGGGTGCGGTTCTTCGTGGAGGGCGTGTCCAACATCCTGAAGCAGCCGGAGTTCCAGGACGTCCGCCGCGCGCGCCCGGTGCTGGCCGCCCTGGACCGGGAGGAGGTGCTCCGGGACGTCCTCCTGCCCGCGCCCCCGGACGTACACGTGCGCATCGGCCGGGAGAACCCGGTGGACGAGATGCAGAGCTGCAGCGTGGTGGCCGCCGCCTACCGCGTGCGGGGCCGTACGGTGGGCGTGGTGGGCGTGGTGGGACCCACCCGCATGCCCTACGCGCGGACCATCGCCCTGGTCCGCTACCTGGCCCGGGCCCTCTCCCAGACCCTGAGTTACGCGGTGTAGGGCCGGAGGGTCCAGGGACCCGCCGACGTTTCCCTTGTTGGGGTACCCTACTTAGATGGTGCGTGTGGGGCGGGCCACGGGAGGTCGGCTGCAGGCCCCTCCGCCCCGGGGGTGACCGCAGGCGATGCCGCGCGACTACTACGAGGTCCTGAACGTTCCGCGGGACGCCTCGCTGGAGGAGATCAAGGCGGCCTACCGCCGCCTGGCCCGCGAGTACCACCCCGACGTGCGCAAGGACGACCCGCAGGCGGAGGAACGGTTCAAGGAGATCAACGAGGCCTACCAGGTTCTGTCGGACCCGCAGAAACGCGCGGAGTACGACCGCATGGGCCGCCGGGCAGCACCCGCCCCCGGCCCGTTTGACTTCCGCAGCCCCTTCGAGGAGCTGTTCGAGGCCTTCTTCGGGGGGCCCGCGCCACGTCGGGAGCGCGGGCCCGAGCGCGGTACAGACCTCCGGTACGACCTGGAGGTGACCCTGGAGGAGGCCGCACGAGGGGCGGAGCGGTCCGTGGAGGTCACGCGGCTGGAGACCTGCCCGTCGTGTTTCGGAACCGGCGC
>JBKBVM010000287.1:0-1867 GCA_046289555.1 bacterium | reverse complement strand
GGCGCATGGGCACCCGCGACACCACCTGGTCTCCCACCCGCTCCAGCAGCTTCTCGCTCATCCGGGTGGGGAAGAAGCCCGGCGCCACGGCGTTCACCGTGATGCCGAAGGGCGCGAGCTTCACCGCGAGATCCCGGGTGAGGGCGATCACGCCCCCCTTGCTGGCCGCGTAGCCCACCGCGTCCAGGATCTCCGCGGGCGAACCCACAAGCCCTGCCACCGAGGCCACGTTCACGATCCGTCCCCAGCCGCTCGCCTTCATCACAGGGACCGCCGCCTGCGTGACCAGGAAGGTGCCGGTGAGGTTCACGTCCAACACCTGCCGCCACCGCTCCACGGGCATCTCCTCCAGGGGCGCCCCCCAGCTCACGCCGGCGTTGTTCACCAACACGTCCAGGCGGCCGAAGCGGTCCACCGCCACCTGGACCAGCCTGCGCGCCTGCTCCGGGTCTGCCACGTCGCAGGCCACCGCGGCCACCTCGATCCCCCGGGCGCGCAGGTGCTCTTCGGCGGGAGCCAGCCACTGCGCCCTGCGGGCGGCCACCACCACCCGCGCCCCCGCCTCCCCCAGCCCTTCCGCGATCTCCAGGCCGAGGCCGCGAGAACCGCCCGTCACCACCGCCACCCGTCCAGACAGGTCGAACAGCTCCCGCACGTGCGGCACGGCTCACGCCTCCAGCCCGCCCGCCCGAGCCGCCAGGCGCTGGACACGCTCCAGGTCGTAGTCCATGAGGACCGTGAGCTTCTGCGCTTCCAGGGACCCCTCCGCGTGGATGGCCAGCACTTCCAGGTACCCGCCCAGGTCCGAAGCCGCCAGGTCGCGGATCAGGTTCATCATCCGCAGCCGCGCCTCCCCCGATGTCCCCGCGCGGCCCTGCAGGTACGGCTCGATGAGCCCCCACACCTCGGGGTTGTTCCGGTCCTCCTCCGCGGGCCCCGTCACCACCAGGCCGCCCGCGATGTCCTGCACGTCCCGGACCGCGTCGTGGTAGCCCCGGGCGAAGTAGTACTTGGCCGCGTTGGTGAGGACGACGTTTGGGACGAAGATCCCCTCCACCGTCCTCCCCTCCACGGCCGCGGCCGTGGTGAGCCCCCGGACCGTCTCCGCGTACATCACCAGCCGCGCCAGCTTGTCCCGCACGTGTCCCGCCGCCGCGATCCCCTGCGCCTCCGCCATCCACGCGGCGGAACCCACGAGGAGCTCCAGCAGGGGGGTCTTGTACGAGATGGCGGTAAACCGGTGGAACTCCACGAAGGTCTTCGCCAGGGGCCCCGCGTAGGCCCACTGCCCGCACAGGAACACCCGCTCCCACGGCACGAAGACGTCGTCGAACACCGTGAGCGACTCCGTGATCCCGTACCGGCTGCTCAGCGGGTTGTCGAAGGGGCTGGTGGCGCCGAAGCCCCGGGGGCTGGCCACGAAGCTCAGGCCCGGCGTGTCCGCCGGGACCGCAAACGCCACCGCGTAGGCGGCGTCCCGCTCCGTCATCGCCCGGGTGGGCAGCACCAGGATCTCGTTGCTGTACACGGCGTTGGTGGTGTGGGCCTTCGCCCCCCGCACCACGATCCCGTCCGCGGTCTCCCGCACGCAGCGCACGTACAGGTCGGGGTGGGGCTGTTCCGAAGGCCGTCTGCCCCGGTCCCCCTTCACGTCCGTCTGGGCCACCGCCATGGCCAGGTCTCCGTCCCGGCACCGCTCGTAGAACGCCCGGACCCGGGGCAGGAAGGAAGTCCCCAACTCCCGGTCCATCCGCGCGCACACGATCTGGAGGGCGAACAGCGCGTCCGTCCCGATCTCCTTGATGAGGGGCACGAAGGACCGGGCCTCCCGGGTCACCGTCTCGATGAGATCGCGCCGCAGCAGCAG
>JBKBVM010000286.1:0-1882 GCA_046289555.1 bacterium | reverse complement strand
GTTGACACCCATGATGGCGTCGAACTCGGCCTCGCTGCCCTCGGCCAGCTTGCCCTTCTCGATCTCGATGCCGGCGTTGTTGAAGGCGTAGTCGAGGCGCCCGTAGGCGGCCACCACCTGCTCCATCAGGCTGTCCATGGCCTCCCCGCGGGGTGTCCCTCCGGTTTGTGCCGGCGGCGTGCTCCGCCCTCCCGCCAGCCCCTGCGGCTTCACCGCTTCCTCTGGTGGGCAGGCCCCTTTCGGGGTGTTCTGCTTTCCTCGCTCGCCACTCGAACGCACCGGGTTCACCCCTGACTTGACGTTCGGCCCTTCCCGACCCGGGCGCCCCCTGGCCGGTACTATGGCCTCTGCTGACTCCTGCCAGGTCAGCCGGACCTCGCAGCCCGGGTTACCAGCGTTGCTGGCCTCCTGGCAGGCCTCCCCGGGTAAGAGCGCTGACTTTCACCCCGCGCCCGCCCCATATACTGCACCGCCCCTTGGCAGCCTCGGGTTTCGCTGTGTCTGGCCAGCTCACCCGGGCGGCACAGCCTCATGGGGTTCGTGTGCCTCGGGCCGTGGCTTTGCCTCCGGCTTCCTTCGGATTCCGCCTCGCGACGGACACCCTTGCCTTCGGCTAGCAGGCTCGTGCTGCCTCGCCTGCAGTGGACTTTCACCACCTAGTCAACGCCCATGCCGGGCGCACATCGAGTAGGAGGGGGCGGCTAGCCCCCGTCCTCTCACACCACCGGACATGCGGGTCCGCATCCGGCGGTTCGCCAAGCTTGACGGATTGCCTGGTAACGTTCGGTCAGGCTGACCAGACCCTGGGCTTGCCAGTAGGCTTTGCCCAGGGCTCTGTTCATGGGACCCTCCGCCATCCGCCACGGCCCCTTCCGGCTGGCGGCGTATTGGGCGGCAACCCAATCCGGGAGTTGCAAGGCGCGGAGTTCCCGAAGCCGGGTGCGGAACCGCTTCCATTGCTTCC
Organism: bacterium; assembly: GCA_046289555.1. Taxonomy (GTDB): domain Bacteria; phylum Sysuimicrobiota; class Sysuimicrobiia; order Sysuimicrobiales; family Sysuimicrobiaceae; genus Tepidifontimicrobium. The sequence continues at coordinate 918 of JBKBVM010000286.1, read as the reverse complement.
ACAGGCACGCCCGCAGACGGTGCCGGAGCCATCCCTCCAGGTCTTCGAAGACGCTGGGCGTCTCCGCCAGGGCGAAGTATCCCACCCACCCCTGGAGGTAGGCGTTGATGCGGGCGATGCGTTCCTTCAGGCTCTGGCTGCGGCTCCTCCGGGTGAGTTCCCGGAGTTTGTCCTTCACCCGCTCGATGCTCTGGGGCGCCAGCCGGATGCGGACTCCCCGGTTCTTGTAGAAACTGAACCCCAGGAACTTCCGCCGCCATGGCCGGTCCACCGCACTCTTCGCCTCGTTCACCCGGAGCCTGAGCCGCTCCTCCAGGAAGCGGCGTACGCTGGCCATGACCCGCTCCCCCGCCCGCCGGCTGCGGACGTAGATGTTGCAGTCGTCGGCATACCGGACAAACTTGTGCCCCCGGCGTTCCAGTTCCTTGTCCAGGTCGTCCAGCAGGATGTTGGCCAACAGGGGGCTCAGTGGCCCGCCCTGCGGCGTCCCTTCCTCGGTGTCCATCACCACGCCCTCGACCAGGACCCCGGCTTCCAGATACCGCCGGATGACCTTCAGCACCCGCTTGTCCTTCACCCGCCGCGCGACCCGGGCCATGAGCACGTCGTGGTTCACCCGGTCGAAGAACTTCTCCAGGTCCAGGTCCACGACCCAGTCGTACCCCTCTTCCACGTACTGGCGCGCCCTCCGCACCGCGTCGTGTCCCCGCCGCCCCGGCCGGAAGCCGTAGCTGCTCTCGGAGAACGTCGGGTCGAAGAGCGGCGTCAGCACCTGCAGGAGCGCCTGCTGGATCAGGCGGTCCATCACGGTGGGGATCCCCAACAGCCGCTTGCCTCCCCCGGGTTTCGGGATTTCGACCCGGCGCACGGGCTGCGGCCTATAGGTCCCCGTGAGCAGTTCCTGCCGGATGCGGTCCC
>JBKBVM010000285.1:0-1898 GCA_046289555.1 bacterium | reverse complement strand
CGGGAACCTAGTACGTCGTGGGGAGCGTGAGGCGGCGTGGTCTTCCGTACTCTGGCCGGTAGTCCTGGCGTACGCGGTGGCGGGCGTGGCGCTGCGTCCGTGGGACGCCGAGCCGGGCCTGCGGGCGGTGGCCAAGGCGTTGCCGGCGGGCGAACCGCTGGCGTACGTGGCCCGACAGCCTCCGAGTGTCAACCCGTGCCCCTACTTAGCCCTGCGCTTCCGCCTGGACCGTCCTCCGCGGGTGATCTCGCCTGCAGAGTTCGGATCTGCGCCACCGGGCTGGTACGTGGGGCGGGCAGGCGAGCTGGTGCCAACGGCACACGATCGCGTGGTGGTGGATCAGTCCGGCTGGGTACTGGTCCGCCGCCGGTAGCCCGCTTGAAGTCGGGGGCCGAAGGGGACGCGTTCCTGGACACTACCGGCCGCAGCCCGTATAATCACGGCGTGCGGGCCAAGGGAAGTCCGGTGCAGCCCGAAGTCCGGGCAAATCCGGCGCGGTTCCCGCCGCTGTAACGGAGAGCCTGACCCACAGGCGCCAAGCGGCGCCACCCACTGGGCCGTACAGGTGCAAGCCGGCGGCCTGGGAAGGGCGGGAAGGGCGAGGATCCGGAGCCAGAAGACCTGCCCGCACGCGATCCCACACCCTTCGGGTGCAAAGCGGAGGTGGGAACATGAGCCCTTCCGTGCGGGCCCGCGTCCTGCGGGCTTCCCTCGCGTTGTGGATCCTCTTCACCATCCCCCTCGGTGCTCGGGCTCAGGAAATCCCGACCTTCGAGGGCGAGGAGGTGGTGGTCTCTGGGCGCCGCCCCGAACCGGTGCGCTCCAGCCCCGCGTACGTCACCGTGCTTTCGGGCGAACAGCTCCGCAGGCTGGGGCTGCGTACCGTGGGGGAAGCGCTGCGGTACCTGGCGGAGGTGTACGTGCGTGAGAACTACGGGGGTCCCGGCGGGCTGCTGCAGCCGTCCGTGCGCGGCAGCACCCCGCAGCAGGTGCTGGTCCTGCTGGACGGCGTGCCGCTCAACGCCACCGCGCAGCTGGGCGTCAACCTCGCCACCCTGTCGCTGGCGGAGGTGGAAAGGGTGGAGGTGCTGCGCGGCCCGTACTCGGCCATCTGGGGGAGCGGGGCTCTGGGCGGGGTGGTGCACGTGGTCACCCGGCCGACCAACCGGTTGCGGCTGCGGGCGGGCTACGGGGGAGCCGCTGACTCCGTGGCGGCCCTGAGCGTGGGCGCACAGGCCAGGGGCGCGCGGTACGCAGTGGGCGTCGAGCACCTCGGCACCGGGGGCTACCAGCCCAACGGCGACGCGTCCCGCTGGACCGGGACGTTCCACCTGGACGTGGAGCGGGGCCGCGCCTTTCGCTGGGCGTTCCGAGTCCACCACACGGACGGCCGCTACGGCGTGCCAGGCGCCACCAACAGCTTCTGTTACCCCTGCCCGGACCGGCAGTCCGACCGCAGGACGGTGCTGCAGCTGGGGTGGAACCAGGTGGCGGCGGACGGAGGAGGCCAGCGGCTGCGGCTGTGGTGGTACGGGGAGTCCCTGGACTACCGCGCCTCAGGCTACAGCTCCTCCGCTTCGGGTCAGGCGTACGGGGCGGAGTGGCAGCAGGTCCTAAGGCTTCCAGGTGCCGGCCTGCTCACGGTGGGCGGGGAGTGGCAACAGGCCGCGTACCGTTTCAGCAGCACCTTCGGCGGGTTCGACGGGACCGCACAGGTGGGCGCGGCGTTCGCGCAGTACGACGTGCCCGTGTCCGGCCGGACGCTGGTGGGCGTGGGCCTGCGGGCGGACGTCCACTCCACCTACGGCGCCCAGCTCAACCCCCGGGTGGGGTTGGTGCACTTCCTCACGGACGCCCTGCGCGTGAGGGGAGGCGTGGGCCGGACCTTCCGCGGGCCG
>JBKBVM010000284.1:0-1922 GCA_046289555.1 bacterium | reverse complement strand
ACCAGCCGGCCGAACCCCAGGTAGCCGAAGACAAAGCCCAGCGCCAGCAGGGTGAACGCGGTGGGGAAGCCGATGAAGATCACGGCCGTGAGCAGCGCCAGTTGCAGGAGCCCCAGCTGCTCGGTGCTCACACCGTCTCCTCCTCAGCCGTCCGCACGCCGTCGGGCCACCGGCCGGTGCGAATGGCGATGATGCACCGCAGCACCTACGCCACGCCCTGCAGCAGCAGCAGCAGGAAGGCCGACAGCGGGATCATCGCCTTCAGAGGACAGATGGGACGCCGGTAGGGGCTGAACGCCGACGTCTCCCGGATCAGCCACGACCGCCAGAAGAAATCGGCGCCCACATAGACCAGGGCAATCATGGCCGGGAAGAACACCAGGATGTACAGGGTCAGGTCGATGATGGCCTGGGTGCGGGGAGAGAAGTTGCGGTAGAAGATGTCGCCGCGGACGTGGGCGTCCCGGGAGAGGGTGTAGGCCGATGCCAGCATGAAGTACGTGCCGAAGAGGATAATGCTGGTGTCAAACGCCCAGGTGGTGGGGGACAGGAATACGTACCGGACCACCACCTCGTAGCCCATGGACACCGACAGGGGGAGGATCAGCCAGGCGGCGGCCTGGCCTACCTTCTCGCTGATTCGCGAAATCACCCTGATGGTCCGCTCCATCCCATCCCTCCGCGCACTCAGCAGGATCGAGGGGAAAGGCGGTCGGGGCGCCCCGGTCTTCCCCAGGAGCGCCCCGACCCGGGCCGCGGAGCGGCCCAGTGCTTCTCGCTACTTCCTCCGGAAGAAGTTCTCAAAGGCCGGTCGGTTGTCCACGTAGATCCGCAGCTTCCACGACACCACCCGGCGGGCCCACTCCTTCTGGCTGGCCACGATGCGGGCAAAGGTGGGATTCTGCCGGGAGTTGACCTCGATGAGCTTGTCCCAGGCATGGCAGGAGGGACTCATGACGGCGCAGCAGAGGCGTTGCGGCCTTTGCGCCACGTGCGGGGTTCCGGGCGGGCCTTGGCGCACGCCTGCCTAAACTGTTCCGCACTCGGACTCCTCGGCCTCTGCTGCGGCGTCAAGCTCCTGGCCGGGTTGCTTGCCCTGTGGGGCAGGTCCGCGGAAGTGACCCCTGACCAGGCGGAGAGCCCGGACGTGCAGGCCCCTGAGGTGGGAGCGGAAACGGCTCGCAGTCGCTCTACCCCGTGCTGCTGAAACTCGCCACGAACGAGGTCCTCGGAGCCCACGAGGCGGATTGGCAGGACCCCCCGGCACCAACGTGGACCAGGCGATGCCCCCCGCGAGGTACGCATTTTACGATGCGGACCGCCGGCGCGTCGCGGAGGCCACCCTGCAGGACCGGCGGCTGTCGGGCCTGCTGTCGGACGCCCCCGGCATGACCCCGAAAATGCTGCGCCTGCTGGAAGGGATCGCCCTGCAGGAGCTGGTCCGCAGGCTCTACGACCGGGGGCGGGTCCGGGTGAACGACGCGTGTGCCTCCTGCACAAGCCGGATCCGCCTTGCGGTGGAGGACGCGCAGCTGGTGCTCGAGACCACGGAACTCCCCATCTGCGAGGAAGGAGTGACAGGCACCCTGCGCGAAACGACTGAACCAGGGAAGTTGTCAAATGTCTTATAACGTCGCGTACCACCGACGGGGACACCCCCGACCCCGAGACCCACGCGCTGGCGATGAGGACAGATCCTGACCCCGTGCCCCGCCTGGGTGTGCTCATCCTCGGCGAGCACCCTCCGGAGCGGTTGCGCCAGATCGTCCGGCGCTGCGAGGACCTGGGCTTCGACTTCTTCTGGTACGCCGACGAGAAGTTCTACCGCGACCCGTTCGTCGGACTGACGGTGGCCGCGCAGGTCTCCACGCGCATCCGCCTGGGGACCGGCGTGACCGAACCGTACGCCCGCCACCCAGCGC
>JBKBVM010000283.1:0-1923 GCA_046289555.1 bacterium | reverse complement strand
ACCGCATCGTGGAGGTGGTCTCCCGCCTGGTGGAGGGATGGCTGCGGGAACGTGCCCGGCGCGGGGCGCGGCTGGCTTTCCGGGACTTCGTGGACGCGCACACCGACGAAGAGCTCCGGGCGCTGGCCGTGGGCGAGGCGGCCCTGGAGGAGGGCCCACCGCGGCGTCCCGTGGTGCGGGTGCCCGGGATGCTGCTGGCCTACAGCGGCGGCGCGGACCGGCTGGAAGTGGACGCCCGAACGGTGCGGGAGGCTCTGGAGGCGCTGCGGGCTCAGTACCCGCAGCTGGTGGCGCAGATCCTGACGGCGGACGGCAACGTGCACCCCAGCGTGAACCTGTTCGTGGGCGAGGAGGACGTGCGGGGCCTGGGGGGGCTGGACGCCCCTCTGCGCCCCGGAGATGAGCTCACCATCCTGCCTGCGCTGGCGGGCGGTGCGTGCTGAGGAGGAGGCCATGGCCCGGACGGTTGTCTTCGACGACCTGGAGATCGGCGAGATCGCCGTGGAGCTGGACGACCGGGAGCCCCAGGAGGTGATCGCGTGGGCCCTCGAGACCTTCGGGGACCGGGTGGCCGTGGTCACGGCCCTGCAGGCGGAGGGGATGGCGATCCTCGACATGGCCACCCGCCTGCGGCCGGACGTGCGGGTGATCACGGTAGACACGGGACGCCTGCCCCAGGCCACGTACGCCTTCCTGGACCAGGTCCGGGAGCACTACCCGCACGCGAGGTGGGAGGTGCTGCTCCCCGACCACCGGGAAGTGGAGGCCATGGTCCGGCGCCACGGGGCGAACCTGTTCTACCGCTCCGTGCCCCTGCGCCTGCTGTGCTGCCAGGTGCGCAAGGTCCGACCCCTGGTCCGGGGCCTCGAGCAGCTGGACGCGTGGATCACCGGGCTGCGCCGGGAGCAGTGGGCTTCAAGGGCCAACATCCGCAAGGTGGAGCTGGACCACGACCACGACGGCATCGTGAAGGTCAACCCGCTGGCGGACTGGACCAAGGAGGAGGTGTGGGAGTACCTCCGGTCGCACCGGGTCCCGGTGCACCCCTTGTACGCGCAGGGCTACACCAGCATCGGCTGCGACCCGTGCACGCGGCCCATCCAGCCCGGGGAGGACGACCGGGCCGGCCGGTGGTGGTGGGAACAGGGCGCCCCCAAGGAGTGCGGCATCCACTGTCCCATCGAGACGGGCGGGTTCGAGCACGAGGCCCACGCCATCCTCGGGGAAGCGCACGGGCTGGAGGAGGTCCGGCGGTGACGGACGCGGCGGGTCGGTGGGAGCTGAACGCGGAAGCGGCGGAGCTGGTGGCCCAGGAGGTGCTGGCGCTGGCCCAGGTGCTGCCCGAGGCGCAGCGGGAACGGGCGCTGGCCGTGGCGGAGCGCGTGCGGCGGGGCGAGCTGGCGGAGGACTTGGTGGACGTGGTGGAGTCCGCGGTGGCGCTGTCCCTGCAGACGGGCCGGGCGCGGCGACGGTACCGGGCGGAGGGCGAGCGGCTGCTCACCGACGTCCTGTGGAGCACCCCTCGGGGCCAGGCGCTCCAGGCGAGGGTAGCAGCCACCAACCGGGCGCTGCGGGCCCTGCGGGGCCGGCGGCTCGAGGACGTCCGGGTGAGCGCTCGGACCCTGGGCGACTACACCGTGGCGCTGCGGGCCGAGGGCCTCACCGTCACCCTGGCGGCGCGGGCCGACGGGGTAGAGGTGGAGAGCGTGTCGGTAGAGGCCGGGCCGGGTGGGAGCCGGGGCGTGTGCGTGTGGTTCACCGGGCTCCCGGGCGCCGGGAAGAGCACCCTGGCCGAGCTCGTGGCGGAACGCCTCCGCCGCCAGAGCCTGGCCGTGGAGGTCCTGGACGGCGACGCGGTCCGACAGCACTTCTCCCGGGGTCTCGGGTTCTCGCGGGAGGACCGGCTGGAGAACGTGCGGCGCG
>JBKBVM010000282.1:0-1950 GCA_046289555.1 bacterium | reverse complement strand
GGTGCTGGCCTCGGTGCTGCTCGTGGTGTTCGCCGACCTCATCCCCTCCTGCGAGTCCCAGAGCCGGGTGGTGCTGGGCTGGGTGGAGGACAAGTACATCGAGAGCGAGGCGGGAACCCTGTACGTGATCGTGGTGGATCGGGCCCCGTACTACGTGCCCTACCCCTTCTACCAGGACGTGAAGGTGGGGGACAAGGTGCGCTACGACGGCAGGAAGTGGGAGATCGTGCAGCGCAGGGGGGAGCCCTCGCGCCTGGTCCCCATCGAGCTGCTCCCCTCTCCCTCTCCGTCCCCGTAGTGCGGGGGTTGCGGGGAAGTCGGTGGGCCCGGGGGTCGGGGTGAAGGCGTTCGGGACGGTGCTCACCCTCGAAGAGGCGCTGGACCGGTACCTCGGCGTGGTGCAGCCACGGCCACGGGGGGAGGAGGTGGTCCCGCTCGAGCAGGCCCTGGACCGGGTGTGTGCGGCGGACGTTCGGGCCGGCGAGGACCTGCCGCCCTTCCACCGCGCTACCGTGGACGGCTACGCGGTCCGGTCGCAGGACCTGCTGCACGCCTCCCCCCGCGACCCCGTGGCGCTGGACCTGGTGGGTGCGGTGCGCATGGGCGAGCGGACAGACCTGCGCGTGGAGCCTGGGCAGTGCGTCCGGGTCCCCACCGGCGGCATGGTCCCCGCGGGGGCTGACGCGGTCGTCATGCAGGAGCACGCGCGGGCAGACGGCAAGTCCGTATACGTCCTCCGGCCGGTGCCGCCCGGCGAGAACGTGTTGCACCAGGGCGAGGACGCCCGACGGGGGGAGGTGGTCATTCCCCAGGGGACGCGGCTGCGCCCACAGGAGCTGGGCCTGCTGGCGGGTCTGGGGGTGGTGGACGTTCCCTGTTACCTGCCGCCCCGGGTAGCGGTGTTCTCTACGGGCGACGAGCTGGTACCCCCGGACCACCAGCCGCGGCCGGGGCAGATCCGGGACATGAACGCTTACACCCTCACCGCGCAGGTAGCCCGGCTGGGGGCGGTCCCCAGGTTCGGGGGGATCCTGCCGGACCAGGCAGGAACCGTGGAGGCTAGCCTGCGGGACGCCATGCGGACCGCGGACGTGGTCCTGGCTTCGGGCGGCAGCTCTGTGGGCGCGCTGGACGTGCTCGGTGAGGTGGTGCCCCGGCTGGGGAACCCGGGGGTGGTGGTGCACGGAGTGGCCATCAAGCCCGGCAAGCCCACGATTCTGGCCTTCTGCGACGGGAAGGTGGTGGTGGGGCTGCCGGGACACCCCGTCTCCGCCATGGTGGTGTTCGACCTGCTGGTGCGGCCGGTGCTGGAGGCGATGCTGGGGCTGCGGCCGGAGCTGCGCGGGCCGCGTACGGTGCCCGCCAACCTGGTGGCGCCGCTGGTTGCCCCGCAGGACCGGGACGAGTTCGTACGGGTCCGGCTGCGCTGGCAGGAGGACGTGCTGGCCGCAGAGCCGGTGCTGGGCAAGTCGGGGATGATCACCACCATGACCCGCGCGGACGGCTACGTTCGGGTCCCGATGGGTGCCCAGGTGGAGGCAGGCACGCAGGTGGAGGTCCGGCTGTTCGACTGAGCTACGGATTTAAGGGGGAGCCGTGCTGCTGCTGAAACCAGAGAGGGCGAAGGCGGACCCGCCCGAGCGGCCTGGGGACTTCGCGGGCCAAGTGCGGATGCAGGCTCTGCGGCGGACCGACCAGCCCGGGGCCGTGGAGGTGGTAGCGGTGTTCTTCGAGGACGGCGCGCGTACCCGCCCGCACGTGCACAGCACCGACCAGGTCCTCGTGTTCGTGGAGGGCGAGGGGGTGGTGGCCACCGAGACCGAGCGCCGGGTGGTGAAAGCGGGCGAGGTGGTGTGGGTGCCCGCCGGCACCTGGCACTGGCACGGCGCCAACAAGGGCCGGTCCTGCTGCCACCTGTCCATCAAGCCGCCGGGGCCCACGGACTGGAGC
>JBKBVM010000281.1:0-1960 GCA_046289555.1 bacterium | reverse complement strand
CGTGCGCCCGTCGGTTGCAGCTGGGATACGCCGCCTTCAGCCGGCGCTCGTACTCGGCCTCCCCGCACTCTGGGGGGAACTCACCCTTCTGCGTCCGGTACAGGTCGGCGAACGCCCGCGCGGTCACGTCCCGAGCCTTGAACTGCTCGGCGTCGGTCATGGGCTCGAACAGGCGCCGGCGGACGATCTCGAAGCTCTCCTCCGCGCTGGCCGGCCGCCAGGGCGACTCGATGCGCCCGATCACGTTCCGCAGCCGGTCCAGCGCCTCCCGTCCTCGCACCCCGCCCACCTCGATGTCTTCAGCCGTCGCGTGGGGCGAGGGAGGTACATCGGAAGCTGGAAGGGAAACCGCCACCAGACAGTTCTTCGCGGCCCGCGCAGACTCTGTGAGCGCCTGGGCAAAGGTGAACTGCGTGTCGAAGGTACCCCCGGGCAGGTCCGGGGTGTCGTGCAACTGCCGGGCGTAAGCCACCCATTCGTCAATCAGGACCAGGCACGGGCCGTAGGTGTTGAACAACTCGCGGAGGACGTCCCCCGGGCTCGTAGCGTGCTCGTCGTCCTTCGCCACCCGCGCGTAGGCCCTGCGGGCTTCTTCCAGGCCTCCGGCCGCGAACCCGAGCTGCCAGGCGAGCTCGCCCCACAGGGTGCGGACCACCGTCCCGTCCGGCTTCGTCGTGGGGTTTCCCGGCGAGATGCGGTTTCCAACCAGGACCACCCGGCGCACGAGGGGCAGCCTGTGCACGCCTGCTTCGGCCATCACTCCCTCCACCCCTGGGAGCTCCGCCGGAGGCTGGCCGCTGAACAGATGGTAGAGGGCGATCATCGCGTGGGTCTTGCCGCCCCCGAAGTTGGTCTGGAGCTGCACCACCGGATCGCCACCGGTGCCCGACAGCCGCTGCACCGCCCGCACCAGCAACCGTTTCAGGTTCTCCGTCAGATACGTGCGGCGGAAGAACTCCACGGGGTCCTGGTACTCCGAGGCCGCCCCGCCCAGGTAGACCTGCCACAGGTCGGCGGCGAACTCTGCCTGTTGATAGCGACCGCTGGCAACGTCGGGGTGGGGGGTGATAACCTCTCTCCAGGGCTTTAATGCTCCTGACGCCGCCGCTTCGACCAATGACCCACCCACCTTCCGCCGCTCTGACCGTACCTGTTCGTCGAAGCGGACCCGCAACAGCTCGTGCTTCATTCGCGCCAGCTCTTCGGCCTGGGGAGCAGAGATGGCGGTCAGCAAGCGTTCTACGGAGTCCAGCACCCGATAAGCATCGTCGGTGCTGAATGCCTCTTGGTGGGCCCACTTGTTCCGCCAGTCCCGCAGCTCGGAGACGAGGGCGCGTTCCGCCTGGCCCAGGGTCCGCCGGAAGACCTCGTTCCACCCTTCCCACATCACCTTGAGGAGGGCGGCCACGTCCCACTCCCGGATCGGCTTGCGGACCGCCACGCGGTCATCACCCAACAGCCGCATCGCCTCGGCGTGGGCCTGGTCCCGGTATTGACTCTGGAACTCCCGCTCTACGAACGTCCCCAGCCCTGCCCGCAGGAGCTCCAGCGCCTTCCCCACCCGCTCGCGATTGGTCAGAGCCATGGTCCACCTCTCAGTCCCGCCGCACCACCACACCGCGGCGTACGAAGTCTCTGACGATGCAGTCGAGCACAGCCCGCGCCTGGGTTGCAGCGCGCCGGGCGTCATCCCGAGTCGCCTCAGGCCAGTCTCCCGGATAGCGCGCTTCCACTGCCCACTCCGTCAACTCCGCGAGGTCGGGACACTCCGCTTTCACAGCCCAGCCCTCCGGCAAGAGGTTCCTCAGCGCGTTCAGGTTGTGCCACAAGGGCACCTCGGCGTCCTCCAGGATAAGTGCCGCCTTCAAGGCCTTCTCCGCCGCCTGCTGGGCGAACCAGCAGATGTGGCGGGGCGTCGAATCTTCCAGCGCGAGCAGCCGCTCAGCCTCAGCCAGGTCTT
>JBKBVM010000280.1:0-1963 GCA_046289555.1 bacterium | reverse complement strand
TGTGAGTGTCAGGAGGCCAAAAACGGGCTGCACGTGAACGAGGACCACTTCCTGGTGGAGGTGGTGGACCCGCGCACGGGCGAGCCGCTGCCGGACGGCGAGCGGGGCGAGCTCGTGTTCACCACTCTGACCCGCGAGGCCACGCCGGTGCTGCGGTACCGGACGGGCGACCTGTCCAGCTTGAACCGTGAGCCGTGCCGGTGCGGCCGCACCCTGGTCCGCATGGCCCGGGTGACGGGACGGGTGGACGACATGCTCATCATCCGCGGGGTGAACGTGTTCCCCTCCGACGTGGAGACCGTCCTCACCCGCTTCCCGGAGCTGGAGCCGCAGTACCAGATCGTGGTGGACCGGGAGCGGGCCCTGGACGTGCTGGAGGTGCGGGTGGAGGCCCGGGAGGGGTTCTACCGGGAGGAGACGGTCCGGGAACTGGAGCAGCGGGTGGCCGCGCGGCTGCGGGAGGGGCTCGGGGTCTCCGCGCGGGTCACCGTGCTGCGACCCAAGGAGCTGCCCCGCACGGAGGTCGGCAAGGCCGTGCGGGTGGTGGACCGGCGGAGCCTGTGAGGGAGGGGGTGGTGGGAATGCGCGCGCGGGCCATAGAGGACAGCCGGGCGTGGATCTACGACTGGAACGTGGGGCCGGGCGCACCGGGCAGACCCCCGTATCCCGTGGAGCTCAACGACGAGACCCTGCGGGACGGGCTTCAGAGTCCGTCCGTGCGCCACCCCACGGTGGAGGAGAAAAAGGAAATCCTGCACCGCATGGCCGACCTGGGCATCCACCGGGCGGACATCGGCTACCCGGGCAGCAGCAGCCGGGCCCTCGTGGACGTGGTGGCCCTGGCGCGGGAGATCGACACCTGCAGGCTCCCCATCCGGCCCAACTGCGCCGGGCGGACCGCCGAACCCGACATCGTGGCCATCGCGGAGGCGCAGCAGCGCTCAGGGGTGGCCATCGAGGCCGCCCTGTTCCTGGGCAGCAGCCCCATCCGCCAGTACGCGGAGGGGTGGGATCTGGACTTCCTGCTGCGGACCACGGAGCAGGCCGTCAAGCGTGCCCGGAGCCTGGGGCTGGAGGTCATGTACGTCACCGAGGACACCACCCGGGCCCGGCCCGCACACCTGCGCGCCCTGTACCGCGCCGCGGTGGAAGCGGGGGCTTCCCGGATCTGCCTGGCGGACACCGTGGGCCACGCGACCCCGTGGGGGACCCGGAGGTTGGTACGGTTCATCCGGCGGGAGCTGGGGCCGCACGTGAAGATCGACTGGCACGGGCACCGGGACCGCGGGCTGGACCTCATCAACTCCCTGAGCGCCCTGGAAGCAGGCTGCAACTGCGTCCACGCGTGCGGGCTGGGCATCGGCGAGCGCGTGGGGAATACCGCCATGGACCTGCTGCTGGTGAACCTGAAGCTGCTGGGCTGGATCGACCAGGACCTGCGCAGCCTGCCGGCTTACTGTGAGGCCATCTCCCGTGCCACGGGGATTCCCATCCCGTGCAACTACCCCGTGGTGGGCAAGGACGCGTTCGAGACGAGTACCGGCGTGCACGCGGCGGCCATCGCCAAGGCCTTCCGCAAGGGCGACTGGTGGCTGGCGAACCGCATCTACAGTGGGGTACCCGCGGACGAGGTGGGGCGCGAGCAGGTGATCACCGTGGGTCCGATGAGCGGCCAGGCCAACGTGGCGTTCTGGCTGGAGCGCCACGGCCTACCGGTCACCCAGGAGGCGGTGGAGCGGGTGCTCAGCGCGGCCAAGCTGGCGGACCGGGTCCTCACGGACGACGAGATCCTGGCCGCCGTGCAGCCGCTGGTCCAGAAGGTGGGGTGAGGGATGGAGACCCGGACCCGGGAGCGCACGCGAGTCGCCCTGCTGACAGGCAACGAGGCCATCGCGCGCGGCGCGTACGAAGCCGGGGTGGCGGTGGCCACAGGGTACCCCGGCACCCCCAGTACGGAGATCGT
>JBKBVM010000027.1:0-14591 GCA_046289555.1 bacterium | reverse complement strand
GGCCAGAGCGTGCAGCTCTTCCACGATCACCGTCCGGACGGTCCGCAGGAGGGCCCGCGTACGCGCCGCGGTGAGGAGCAGGTAAAGGGACTCCGGGGTGGTGATGAGGACGTGGGGTGGAGTGCGCTTCATGCGCTCCCGCTCCCGGGGCAGGGTGTCGCCCGTGCGCACCGCCACCCGGACCTCGGGGAGGCTGTAGCCCAGAGTGTGGGCGCCACGCCGGATCTCCCGCAGCGGTTCCTCCAGGTTGCGGTGCACGTCGTGGCTGAGGGCCCGGAGCGGCGACACGTACAGGACGCGGGTCTCGTCGGGAAGCGGGTCGCTGGACAGCAGGTCGTTCAGGGCCCACAGGAACGCGGCCAGGGTCTTCCCGGAACCGGTGGGCGCCAGCAGGAGGGTGTCCCGGCCGGAGGCCACCTCCCGCCAGCCTCGCTCCTGCACGGGCGTGGGCTCGGCGAACCGCTCGCGGAACCAGTGGAGCACCGCGGGGTGGAAGCGGGGGAGCGTCACGGGCGTCCCTCCAGAGGGGGGCGGGTCGTCTGCCTGCGGCCGCACAGACCTACCGTCCCGCCAGGCCCGCGCCCACGGCTCCCGCGGGCTGGCGGGCCAACCGCCGGCGGGCGTCCTCCACCTTCGCGGGGTCCAACACCCTCCGCAGGAACTGCCCGGTGTACGAGTGGTCGCAGGCGGCCACCTCCTCGGGCGTGCCCTCCGCCACCACCCGGCCGCCCAGCTCACCCCCCTCCGGCCCCAGGTCGATGACCCAGTCCGCGGTCTTGATCACGTCCAGGTTGTGCTCGATCACCACCACGGTGTTGCCGGCGTCCACCAGCCGGTGCAGCACCTGCAGCAACCGCTCCACGTCCGCGAAGTGCAACCCCACGGTGGGCTCGTCCAGGATGTACAGGGTGCGGCCGGTGTCGCGCCGGGAGAGCTCCGCAGCCAGCTTCACCCGCTGGGCCTCGCCCCCGGACAGGGTGGTGGCGGGCTGGCCCAGCTGGATGTAGCCCAGGCCCACGTCCTGCAGCGTCTGGAGCTTCCTCCGCAGGCGGGGGATGGCGGAGAAGAACTCCAGCGCCTCGTCCACCGTCATCTCCAGGACGTCCGCGATGCTCTTGCCCCGGTACAGCACCTGCAGGGTCTCCCGGTTGTAGCGCTTGCCCTTGCACACCTCGCAGGGCACGTACACGTCCGGCAGGAAGTGCATCTCGATCCGGACGATCCCGTCCCCCTCGCAGGCCTCGCATCGCCCGCCCCGCACGTTGAAGGAGAACCGCCCGGGCCCGTAGCCCCGCATGCGGGCCTCCGGGGTGGAGGCGAACAGCTCCCGGATGAGGTCGAAGGTCTTCGTGTACGTGGCGGGGTTGCTGCGGGGCGTGCGGCCGATGGGGGACTGGTCGATCTCGATGACCTTGTCCACGTGCTCCCAGCCCTCCACCGCGTCGTGGGCCCCCGGGCGAACCCGGGTCCCCATCACCTTCTGGGCCAGGGCCCGGTAGAGGATCTCGTCCACCAGCGTCGACTTGCCGGATCCCGAGACGCCTGTCACGCACACGAACAGGCCCAGGGGGAAGGCCACGTCGACCCCCTTCAGGTTGTGCTCCCGCGCGCCCCGCACCACCAGCCACTTCCCCTGCGGCGGGCGGCGCCGGGCAGGTAGGGGGATCCGGCGCTCCCCCGCCAGGTACCGCCCCGTGATGGACCGCTTCTCCCGGATCACGTCCTCCAGGGTGCCGGACACCACGATCTCCCCGCCGTGCTTGCCTGCTCCGGGCCCGATGTCCACGATCCAGTCCGCGGAGCGGATGGTGTCCTCGTCGTGTTCCACCACGATGATGGTGTTGCCCAGGTCCCGCAGCCGTTTCAGGGTGTCGATGAGACGGTGGTTGTCCCGCTGGTGCAGGCCGATGCTGGGCTCGTCCAGCACGTACAGGACCCCCATGAGCCCGGACCCGATCTGCGTGGCCAGGCGGATGCGCTGCGCCTCGCCGCCCGACAGGGTGTTGGCCATACGGTCCAGGGTCAGGTAGTCCAGCCCCACGTTCACCAGGAACCCGAGCCGGCTGCGGATCTCCTTGAGCACCTGGTGCGCGATCAGCTCCTCCCGCTCCGACAGCCGCAGGGTCTCGAAGAACTCCAGGCACTGGCGGACCGTCAGGGCGGTGACCTCCGCGATGTTGCGGCCCCCCACCCGCACGCTCAGGCTCTCCCGCTTGAGCCGCGTCCCGCGGCACTCCGGGCAGGGCACCAGGCTCATGTACCGCTCGATCTCCTCCTTCACCGCCTCCGAGTCCGTCTCCCGGTAGCGGCGTTCCAGGTAGTGCACCACGCCCTCGAACTCCGTCTCGTACGACCGCAGGATCCCGTAGCGGTTGTGGTACCGGAGCCGGATGGGCCGGTCAGAGCCGTACAGGAGCACCCGGACGAAGGACCGGGGCAGCTGGCGCACGGGGGTCTTCCAGTCCACCCCGTACGCCTGCGCCAGGGCCCGCAGGAGCTGGTCGTAGTACTCCGCGGTGCTGGCAGCCCACGGAACCACGGCGCCGTCCGCCAGGGACTTGTCCGGGTCCAGGACCAGTTCGGGGTCCACCTCCTGCCGGTAGCCGAGACCGGAGCACTTGGGGCAGGCCCCGTAAGGGCTGTTGAAGGAGAAGATCCGGGGTTCCACCTCCGGCAGGGTGGTGCCGTGCTCGGGACACGCGAAGGCGGTGGAGAAGGTCAGCAGCTCCCCGTCCGGAGAGTCGGTCTCCCGCCACACGTACACGAGGCCCTGGCCCAGCTTCAGGGCGGTCTCCACCGCTTCGTGGAGCCGGGAGCGCGCCGCGGGCTTGGTGACCAGCCGGTCCACCACCACCTCGATGTCGTGCTTGCGGTTCTTGTCCAGCACGATGGACTCCGAAAGCTCGTACAGGACCCCGTCCACCCGGACCCGGGCGAAGCCCTGCCGCCTCAGGTCGTCGAACAGCTGGCGGTACTCGCCCTTGCGGCCCCGCACCACGGGCCCCAGGACGTAGATGCGGCTGCCCTCCGGCAGCGCCAGCACCCGGTCCACGATCTGCTCGGGGGTCTGTCGGGCGATGGGCCGGTCGCACACCGGGCAGTGGGGCTGTCCGATGCGGGCGAACAGCAGCCGCAGGTAGTCGTAGATCTCCGTCACGGTGCCCACCGTGGACCGCGGGTTCCGGGGGGCCCCTTTCTGGTCGATGGACACCGCGGGCGACAGCCCGTCGATGGAGTCCACGTCGGGCTTCTCCATCAGCCCCAGGAACTGCCGGGCGTACGCGGAGAGGCTCTCCACGTACTTGCGCTGGCCCTCCGCGTAGATGGTGTCGAAGGCCAGGGTCGACTTGCCCGAGCCGGAGATCCCCGTGAACACCACCAGCCGGTCCCGGGGGATTTCCACGGTGACGTTCTTCAGGTTGTGCTCCCGCGCTCCCCGGACGACGATGCGGTCTAGCGGCATGGTCCCTCCCCAAACCGTCAGGGCACTGGGGCCAGCGTGGCGGGTTCCTCCCGCAGGACTTCCTCCAGCTCCCACTCCTCCACCGGCCGGTCCTCCTCCGCCATGAGCTCCACCTGGTTGCCGAACGGATCCCAGCAGAAGAACCGCCGGACCCCCGGCCGCGGGGGCGCCTCCTGCACCGGCACCCCGTGGGCGATCAGCACCCTCCGGGCAGCCTCCAGGTCGTCCACCTCGAAGCAAACGTGGCGGCGCGATCTGGGGCTTCCCGACGGCTCCTCCACCCCCACGTGGATCTCGCAGTTGGGCGTCCAGAACCACACCCCTCCCCGTCCGGCCAGGGGGACAGGCTTGGGGATCTCCCGCAGGCCCAGCAGCTGTCCGTAGAACCACCGGGCCCGCGCCTCCCCGCCGGGCGGCGCCGTCACGAGCACGTGGTTGACCCGCACCACCCGCATGGACATCCCTCCCCGTCCCTACCGGCGGCCCCGGGTGCGGGCCGTCCGGCCACCACGTGGCGCGCGTCGGCCGGAAGTTGGCGCGAAGTAGGGCTCGCCCAGGCCCTTCTTGAGCTCCGCGATCTGGTCCCGCAGCTTGGCCGCCTTCTCGAACTCCAAGTTGGCCGCCGCCCGGCGCATCTCCCGCTCCAGGCGGTCGACGGTCGCCTCCAGCTCCTCCGGACCCAGCAGGAGCAGGCGGGCCACGTCCCACGGCACCGTGGCGCCCTGTTCCTCCACCAGCCGCACGATCTCCTCCGCGGTGAGGACCTCCCCCGAGCGGCCGCGGTAGTCGGGGCTCCGTTCCGCCACCTGCTCCAGCTCGATGAGGTCGCGGATGGGCTTGTGGACCGTCTGGGGCGTGATCCCGTGCTCCTCGTTGTACCGCAGCTGGATCTGTCGGCGGCGGTTGGTCTCCTCGATGGCCCGCCGCATGGACTCCGTGACCTCGTCCGCGTACAGGATCACCCGCCCCGACACGTTGCGGGCGGCCCGGCCCATGGTCTGGATCAGGGCGGTCTCCGAGCGCAGGTAGCCCTCCCGGTCCGCGTCCAGCACCGCCACCAAAGACACCTCCGGCAGATCCAGGCCCTCCCGGAGGAGGTTGATGCCCACCAGCACGTCGTAGGTGCCGAGCCGCAGGTCCTTGAGGATCTGCACCCGCTCCAGGGTGTCGATCTCGGAGTGGAGGTAGTGCACCTTCAGGCCCATCTCCTGCAGGTAGGCCGTGAGGTCCTCCGCCATGCGCTTGGTCAGGGTGGTCACCAGGGTCCGCTCCCCGCGCTCCACCTGGGCGCGGATCTCCGCCAGCAGGTCGTCCACCTGCCCTCGGGCCGGCCGGACCTCCACCTGGGGGTCCACCAGCCCGGTGGGACGCACGATCTGCTCCACCACCCGGCTGCTGACCTCCAGCTCGAAGGGGCCCGGCGTGGCGGACACGAACACGCACTGGTGGATGAGCTGCTCGAACTCGTCCCACCGGAGCGGCCGGTTGTCGTACGCAGACGGCAGGCGCCAGCCGTAGTCCACCAGGTTCTTCTTCCGGGCCCGGTCCCCCTCGTGCATCCCCTTGATCTGCGGGACCGTGACGTGGGACTCGTCGATGAACATCAGGTAGTCGCGGGGGAAGTAGTCCAGCAGGCACCCCGGACGCTCCCCGGGCGCACGGCCGTCCAGGTGGCGGGAGTAGTTCTCGATGCCGGGACAGTACCCGGTCTCCCGCAGCATCTCCATGTCGTACCGGGTCCGGAACTCCAGCCGCTGCGCCTCCAGGAGCTTGCCCTGGGAGCGGAACCAGCTCACCCGCTCCACCAGCTCCTCCTCGATGCTCCGCAGGGCCCGCTCCAGGCGGTCCTCCGTGGTCACCCAGTGCTTGGCGGGCCAGATGGCCACCACGTTCTTCTCTTCCAGCACCTCCCCCGTGAGGGGGTCCAGCTCCAGGATGCGGTCCACCTCGTCCCCAAACAGCTCCACGCGAACCGCGCGTTCCTCGTAGCTGGGGAAGATCTCGATCACGTCCCCCCGGACCCGGAACCGCCCCCGGGTGAAGTCCACGTCGTTGCGCTCGTACTGCACGTCCACCAGCCGGCGGAGGATCTCCTCCCGGGTCCTCCGCTCGCCGCGCCGGAGGACCAGGACCACCTCACGGTAGTCCTCCGGCCGACCCAACCCGTAGATGCACGACACGGAGGCCACCACGATCACGTCCCGCCGCTCCATGAGGGCCTTGGTGGTGGCGTGCCGCAGGCGGTCGATCTCGTCGTTGATGCTGGCGTCCTTGGCGATGTACAGGTCCGTCTGGGGGACGTACGCCTCGGGCTGGTAGTAGTCGTAGTAGGAGACGAAGTAGCGGACCGCGTTGTGGGGGAAGAACTGCCGGAACTCGCTGTACAGCTGGGCCGCCAGGGTCTTGTTGTGGGCGATCACGAGGGTCGGCTTCTGGATCCGCTCGATCACCCGCGCCATGGTGTACGTCTTCCCCGACCCCGTGACCCCCAGCAGGGTGGTGTACTTGTGCCCGGCCTGGATGCTCTCCACCAGCTGTTCGATGGCCTTGGGCTGGTCGCCCCGCGGCGGCAGGTCGGTGACCATCTGGAACCGGCTCACGGCTGGGTCCCCTCGACGTGACAGTTGATTATAGGCGCAGCCGGGGAGCGGGTTCCACGCGGGGCCCGTGGGTCCCGGTCACCAGAGGGTCCGCACGTGCGGGTGGGCCAGCAGGCGTGCGTCCTGGGTGACCAGTACAGCTCCCAGGATCCGCGCGGTGGCGAGGATCATCCGGTCTGCAGGGTCCCGAGGGGGTTCCCCGGCAGGAGCACGCGCTTCCTCCGCAGCCCCTCGGTATGGCTGCACCTGCAGGACCGGCCTGCCGCGCTCCGTGATCACCACGGGCCGGCCTGTCTCCTGCACCCACCGGAATTCCTGTAGGGCCTTGGCCTTGAAATGCGATTTGGACACCACGGTTTCCAGGACCGTGGTCATGGTAAGGATCATCTACGCAGCGGGCAAGGCGCTCAGGGGTCCTGGGCCAGCGCCTCCCACACCTCCCGGACCCGTGCTTCGGTGCGGGACAGGTCGCCGTCGTTGTCCACCACCCACGTGGCGCGGGCCAGCTTCTCCCGCAGGGGCCGCTGGGCTCGCAGCCGCCGCTCCGCCTCCTCCTCGCTGACCCCGTCCCGTTCCCGCAACCGCCGCAGCTGCGTCTGCGGGGAGGCGTACACCACGATGGCGGGCAGGGACTCCAGCTCGGGCAGCGGCACGTCGTACAGCAGCGGCACGTCCAGCACCACCACCGCGTCGGGCCGGCGGGTGCGGATCCGCTCCACCTCCTCCTGCATCCGTTCCCGCACCCGGGGGTGGACGATGGCGTTGAGCCGCGCCCGCGCCGCCGGGTCGGAGAAGACCAGTTGTGCGAGCTTTTTGCGGTCCAGCTGGCCGTCGGGGAGGAGGAACTCGGGTCCGAAGGTGGCCACGATCTCCCCGAGGGCTGGACTCCCCGCAGACACCACCTCCCGGGCCAGGGTGTCCGCGTCCACCACCTCCGCGCCCAGCTCCCGCAGCATGCGGGCCACGGTGGTCTTGCCGCTGGCGATGCCCCCCGTGAGGGCCACCAGCTTCATCCAGACCCGTCCACCAGCTCCACCAAGTCGCCAGCCCGCACGCGGCCGGTCTTCAGCACCCTGGCGTACACGCGGGCCTCGCCAGGGTGGCGGTCGGGGTGCACCCGCGCGATGTCCCCGTCGCGGAAGCTGTGCCGGATGGTGGCGCAAGGCGTCGTGTACCGGGTGACCTGCAGCTCGGCCTCGCCCACCCGAAGGTGGCAGCCAGGCCGTACCGCGGCCCACCTCAGGCCCGCCACGGTCACGTTCTCCCCCAGGCTTCCGGGGCCCACCGGGTGACCCTCCGCCTGCAGCCGGGCCAGCACCTCGAGGGAAAACACGCACACCGCCCGCTCCGGGCCGCCGTGATGGCGGGTGTCGTTGTGGAGGTCACCCTCCAGACCCTCCGGGCCCACCCAGGCCTCAGGGACCGGGTGTTTGGGCACCCCACCCGGGGACACGTTCAGGCGGTAGGCCACACCCACGTTGCCCTGCAGGTCCACCACCTGCCCCTGCTCCAGGCGGTGGGCCTGCGCGTCGAAGCGGAAGTCGCCCCACACCCGCCGGCCCGCCAGGACCTGGGGCAGCCAGTACCGGTCGTCCTCCCACATGCGGTCCAGGGGCAGGTCCTGCACGGGGTGCCACCGCAAAACCCCTTCCCGGCTCGCTGTCACCGAGCCCGAGAAGTCCTCCGCGGTGAACACGTACACCACCCAGGCGGGCGGCCCGTCGGTCCCGAACCGGAAACGCAGCACCCCTGAAAAGCGCAGCCGGTGGACCTGCAGGCCCGTCTCCTCCCAGACCTCCCGGGCCGCACCCTGCTCCGGGTCTTCCCCCGCCAGCAGCTTGCCGCCTGGACCGTTCCACTTCCCACCGCCCCACAGCCCGTCCGCCTTCCGCAGCAGCAGCACCTGCCCGTCGCGCACGGGAAAACAAAGGGTGGCGTAGGTGGTCATCCCGGCGTCCCTCCCGCGGCGGCCACGGTGGAGGAAACGGTACCCAGGTGCTCCAGGTCGTTCCAGTTCGGCCCCACCCGGAGCTCCACCTGGACAGGCACCGACAGAGGAAGGGCGTTCGCCATGACCTCCGCCACCTGGTACCCCAGGGGGCGCGCCTGGTCTGGGTCCAGCTCGAAGACCAGCTCGTCGTGCACCTGCAGGATCATGAGGGCGCCGGGGAAGCGGGGGAGGACCTCCCGGTGGATCCGGATCATGGCCAGCTTGATGAGGTCCGCCTGGCTTCCCTGAATGGGGGTGTTGATAGCCACCCGCTCCGCGGCCTCCCGCACCACCCGGTTGCGGCTGTGCAGGTCCGTGAGGTACCGGCGCCGGCCCAGGAGGGTGGAGACGTAGCCCGTGCGGCGCGCCTGCTCCACCGTCCGGCGCACGTACTCCCGCACCCCGGGGTAGCGGGCGAAGTAGCGCTGGATGTACGCGTCGGCCTCCGCGGGGGTGGTGCCGATCTGCTGGCTCAGCCCGAAGCCACTGATGCCGTAGGCGATCCCGAAGTTGATGGCCTTCGCCCGCCGGCGCTGCTCGGGGGTGAGCTGGTCCCGCGCCAGCCCGAAGACCTCCGCGGCCACCTCCGCGTGGATGTCGCGTCCTGTGCGGAACACCTCCTGCAGAGCCGCATCCCCGCTGATGTGGGCCAGCAGCCGGAGCTCGATCTGGTTGTAGTCTGCGCTGAGCAGTACCCGGCCCTGCGGCGCCACGAACGCCCGCCGGATGCGGCGCCCCTCCTCCGTGCGGATGGGGATGTTCTGTAGATTCGGGTCCTGGGAGCTGAGCCGGCCGGTGGCGGCCACCGTCTGGTTGAAGGTGGTGTGCACGCGGCCCGTCTCCGGGTGCACCAGCCGGGGCAGGACCTCCACGTAGGTGGACAGGAGCTTGGAGAGTTCCCGGTGCTGGAGGATCTTCGCCACCACCGGGTGGTGCAGGGCCAGGGTTTCCAGGACGTCCGCGTCCGTGGAGTAGCCCGTCTTGGTCCTCTTCAGAGGCGGCAGCCCCAGCTTCTCGAACAGCACGAAGGCCAGCTGCTTGGGGGAGCTCAGGTTGAACTCCACGCCCGCCAGCCGGTAGATCTCCGCGGCCAGCCCCTCCAGCCTCCCCCGCAGCTCTTGAGCGAGGTCCTGCAGGTACGGGACGTCCACCGCCACCCCGGCCATCTCCATGTCCGCCAGCACGGGCACGAGGGGCATCTCGATGTCGCGGTACACCCGCTCCACCTCCCGCTCGCGCAACGCCGCGCGCAACCGTGGGGCCACCCGCTGCAGCGCGTCCGCCTCTTCGCAGCGCCGTTCCCACGCCTCCCGCCCGTCCAGCAGGTCGGCCTCCGGCTCCCCCAGGCGCCAGCCGATCTGTTCCCACGCCACGGTGGCCAGGTCGTGGCTGCGGCGCCCCGGGTTCAGCACGTACGAGGCGATGCCCACGTCGAAGTCGAACCGCCGGGGAAATAGGCCTGCCCGCCGCAAGCGCACCAAGTCCGCCTTGGCGTCCTGGCTGATCTTCCGGACGTGGTCGGATTCCAGGAGGGCCACCACCGCCTCGGGGAATCCGTCCCCCGCGGGCACGTACACCGCGTAGCCCGGCCGGTCCGACAGGGCCACACCCCGGACCGCACCGTCCATGGGCTTGCCGGTCGCGTCCAGGCTCACCGCCACCTCCCGGACGGACCGGAAGCGCTCCAAAGCCTCCGGCCCCGCACGCTCGTAACGACCCCGCTCGTGCACCGCGCCCACGCCCAACCGCTCCAGCAGGCTCTTGAACTCCAGGTCCCGGAACAGCTCCACCACCCGGTCGCGGTGGTAGGGTCGGACCTCGAACGCCTTCCAGTCCACGGCTACGGGGACGTCCCGCACCACGGTGGCGAGCCGCTTGTTCTGGAGGACCAGCTCGCCGTGGTCCCGCAGCCGGGTCTGCAGCTTCGGCGGCGCCTGGTCCAGCCGGTCCAGCAGGGCCTCCACGCTTCCGAACTGCCGGACCAGCTCCGCCGCGGTCTTGTCACCGACCCCGGGGACCCCCGGCAGGTTGTCCGTGGGGTCACCCCGAAGCGCCTTGAAGTCCGGCAGCTGCTCGGGTTCGAGCCCGAACCGCCGGCGCACCGCCTCCCGGTCGTATGCGGTGGTCTCGCTGATCCCACGGCTGGTCACCACCACCGTGGTCCGGTCGCTGGCCACCTGCAGAAGGTCCAGGTCTCCGGTGACCACCACCACCCGGAAACCGGCCCCCTCAGCATGGCGGGCCAGGGTGGCGATCACGTCGTCGGCCTCGTACCCCTCCACCTCGAAGGACACCACTCCGAACGCGTCCACCACCTCCTTGACCAGGCGCATCTGGGATCGCAGGTCGTCCGGCATCACCGGCCGGGTGGCCTTGTAGGCCGCGAAGTCCTCGTGCCGGAAGGTGGGAACGGGACGGTCGAAGGCGACAGCCAGGTGGGTCGGCTGCTCCTCCTCCAGTACCTTGAGCAGCATGTTGGTGAACCCGTAGACCGCGTTGGTGGGCCGGCCGTCGCTGGTGGTGAAGTACGGGAGGGCGTAGAAGGCCCGGTAGACGAGGCCATTACCGTCCAGCAGGACCAGCTTGGGCGGGGATTCCCTCACGAGGCCGATTGTACCGCGGCCGGGGACCCTACTCCTCCCACACCGCACCTTCCCCCAGCAGCATCTCCAGCTCCCGGACGAACTCCCGGTCCGCAGGCACCCCCCTGCGGAGCCGGTGCACGGACTCCCCGCGCAGGGTCACCACGTGGGCGTAGGCCTCCCGGGGGCCTGACCGCCCCTGGAGGAAGTCCGCCAGCTGGAACAGTTCCTCCGAGCTGGTCACCCGCACGTGCAGGGGCCTCCACCCGTTGCGGGACGGCCCGTTTGCCCCACCCCCGGACCCCAGACGGTCCACCGGCACCACCTCGTCCGCCACCACCCGAGGCCGTGCCTCGGAGGCGTCCAGCCTGCCCCGCACCACCACCACCGCGTCCACGTACAGGGCGTCCCCGAACCGCTCGTACGCCTTGGGCCAGACGACGACCTCCACCGCCCCCGACAGGTCCTCCAGCTGGACCACCGCGAAGCGGCTGCCGTCCTTCCTGGAGGTCATGGGCCGCACGTGGGTCAGCACCCCGCCCACCGACACCGGGGTCCGGTCCTCCAGCTCCCGCAGGTCCGCCACCCGCTGGCGCACGTGGTGCCGGAGTACCGCCTCCCAGGCCCGGACGGGATGGTCGCTCACGTACAGCCCGAGCATCTCCCGTTCCATCCGCAGCATCTCCCGCGGGTCCAGGGGCGGGACCCGGGGCAGCTCCGGCGGGGCTTCCAGCTCGGCAGCGTCCGCGAACAGCCCCGTCTGCGGGCTGGTTTCCCGGCGCTGGCGGCGCGCCCCGTACTCCAGCGCGTCGTCCAGGCCTGCCAGCAGCGCCGCCCGGTCTCCCAGGGAGTCCAGGGCCCCCGCCTTGATCAGGCTCTCCACCACCTTCCGGGTCACCACCCGCCCGTCCGTGCGGGCGCACAAGTCCGCCAGGCTCCGGAAGGGGCCGCCCTGCTGCCGGGCGCGCACGATCTCCTGGGTGGCGGCGGTTCCCACGTTCTTGATGGTGCCCAGCCCGAAACGGATGGTGCGGTCGTCCACCACGGTGAACTCCGGCTCGGACTCGTTGACGTCCGGGGGCAGGACCGCGATCCCCATGCGCCGGCACTCCTCCACGTCCAGGGCGATCCGCTCGAGGTTGCCGCTGTCCGCGCAGAGGACCGCGGTCATGTACTCCGCGGGGTAGTTGGCCTTCAGGTAGGCGGTGTAGTAGGCTACCAGGCCGTAGCAGGCGGCGTGGGCTCGGTTGAACCCGTAGCGGGCGAAGGGCTCGAACTGCTCGAAGACCCGGTCCACCACCTCCTTGGGGATCCCCCGTTCGGTGGCCCCGCGCTCGAACTTCTCCCGCTGGCTCAACAGCTTGTCCAGCACCTTCTTACGGATGGCGTGGCACAGGACGTCCGCCTCCGCCAGGGTGTAGCCGGCCATGGCCTGGGCCACGGTCATGATGTCCTCCTGGTACACCATGACCCCGTAGGTCTCCCGCAGCACGGGCTCGAGGACCGGGTGGAGGACGGTGACGGGCTCCAGGCCGTGCTTGCGCCGGATGTACGCGGGGATGTTGGCCATGGGGCCCGGCCGGTAGAGGGCCACCATGGCCATGATGTCGTGGATGCTGGTGGGCCGCAGCTCCTGCAGGTAGCGGCGCATGCCCGCGGACTCCAGCTGGAACACGCCCACCGTCTCCCCCCGGCCCAGCAGCGCGTAGGTCCTGGCATCGTCCAGGGGGATCCGGTGGAGGTCGATGCGCTGCCCCCGCTTGCGCTCCACGATCTTCAGGGCGGAGTCCAGGATGGTGAGGTTGGTGAGGCCCAAGAAGTCGAACTTCACCAGCCCGATGGCGGCCACGCTGTCCATGTCGTACTGGGTCATGACCACGTCGTCCTTGCCGCGGGTGAGGGGGACGTGGTCGGTGAGGGGGTCCCGGGAGATGATGACCCCCGCCGCGTGGGTGCTGGCGTTGCGGGCCACCCCCTCCAGCTTGCGGGCCAGCTCCAGCAGCCTGCGGACCCGCTCGTCCTCCTCCGCCTGCCGCCGGAGCTCGGGGTCCGACTCCAGAGCCTGGTCCAGGGTGGCGGTGGGCGGGATCCGCTTGGCGATCCGGTCCACCTCGCCGTAGCTCATGCCCAAGACCCGGCCCACGTCCCGCACCGCCTGCCGGGCCTTCATGGTGCCGAAGGTGATGATCTGCGCCACCCGGTCGTGCCCGTACTTGTCCATGACGTACCGGATGACCTCGTCCCGGCGGGTGTCCATGAAGTCCACGTCGATGTCGGGCAGGGTGTGGCGCTGCGGGTTGAGGAACCGGTCGAAGGGCAGGCGGTACGCGATGGGGTCCACGTCCGTCACCCCGCACGCGTAGAGGACCAGGGACCCCGCCGCGGATCCCCGCACCGTGGTGAGGATCCCGCGGGAGCGGGCGAAGTTCACGAAGTCCTGGACGATGAGGAAGTAGGGGGCGTACCCCATCTGCTCGATCACCGAAAGCTCGTACTCCAGACGCTGCCGCAGCTCCGGGGTGACCTGTCCGTAGATCCTCTGCAGGCCCTGCTCGCATAGCCACCGCAGGTAGCTCTGCGCGGTGAACCCCTCCGGCACGGGAAAGTCGGGGAGCTTGGGGCGCTCCAGCTCGATGGTGAGCTCGCACCGCCCGGCGATCTCCACGGTGTTCCGCACCGCCTCCGGCAACTCCCGGAAGCGCTCGGCCATCTCCTGTGGGCTCTTCAGGTAGAAGTGGGGGACGTCCCCCATGCGCGGCCGGTCCGGGTCGTGCACCGTCTTGTTCATCTGCACGCACATGAGGACGTCCTGGGCCGGTGCGTCCTCCGGCAGCACGTAGTGCACGTCGTTGGTGGCCACGAGGGGCAGGTCCAGATCCCGGGCGATGCGGACCAGCTCCGGGATCAGGACCCGCTGCTCCGGCATCCCCTGGTCCTGGATCTCGATGAAGAACTGCCCGGGCTCGAACAGGTCCCGGAACTGGGCGGCCGCTTCCCGGGCCCCGCGCGAGTCCCCGCGCAGGATCCGCTGGCAGATCTCTCCGTTCAGGCAGCCCGAAAGCCCAATCAGGCCCTTGCTGTGGGAGGCCAGCAGCTCCTTGTCGATCCGCGGCCGGTAGTAGAAGCCTTCTAGATGGGCCCGGGTGCTCAGACGGATGAGGTTGCGGTAGCCTTCCTCGTTTCGGGCCAGAAGGGTCAGGTGGTAGCTGGACGCGTCCAGCCGGGGATCCCGGTCGGTGTGCCGGCGGGCGGCCTGGTACGCCTCCATCCCCACGATCGGCCGCAGCCCGGCCGCCTGGGCCTCCCGGTAGAACTCGATAACCCCGTAAAGCGCCCCGTGATCCGTGATGGCCAGGGCGGTCATCCCCAGCTGCGCGGCCCGCTGCACGAGCGGCCGGATCCGGCTGTGCCCGTCTAGCAAGGAGTACTCGGTGTGTACGTGCAGGTGGACGAACTCCGACATGTTGGGCCCCGAACCCGGCGAGCTACCAAATATTGTAGGCGGCCGAGCCAACCCGTCACCCCCGCTGGACGGCCTTGGGGTTCGCCCTGCCCGTACAGGCGGTCGCTATCCCCGGCGTTCGGGTGCGCGCGGCTCCTTTCAGGTCCCCGGCAGGGCCTCCGCCTCCCGGAGGCAGTCTGCCAGAATCGCCAGCGACCGCCCCAGGTCCTCTTCCCCGATGACCAGGGGGGCCAGGATGCGGATCACGTTACGGTACACCCCCGCCCTCAACACCAGGACCCCGCGCTCCGCAGCGCGGCGCAGCACGAAGTCGGTGGACCCGGGCGCGGGGGTTTTCCTCTCGGGGTCCTCCACGAGCTCCACGCCCACCATGGCCCCCAGGGGGCAGAGATAGCGGCACCAGGCCTGGCGGCGCAGCAGCACGTGGAAGATCACCGCTCCGGCGGTGATGGTGAGGACCAGCAGCCCCGTGGCCCACGGTTTGCTCCTCATC
>JBKBVM010000279.1:0-1966 GCA_046289555.1 bacterium | reverse complement strand
GTCGCGCTGATCGGGGTACCCTACGACCGCACGCAGTCCTACCGTCGGGGAGCCGCGGCCGGGCCCCGCGCGGTCCGCGAGGCGTCGTGGAGCCTGGAGACGTACAGCCCCGCCCTGGACATGGACCTGCTTGAGGCGGGAGTGCGTGACCTTGGAGACCTGGAGGTCGCGGACCTGGACCCACCCGGCATGGTCCAGCGGGTTCAGGAAGCGATCGCCGGACTCGACCCAGGCGTCGTCCCGGTGGTCCTGGGTGGGGACCACACGGTCACCGTGGGCGCGCTGCGGGCTCTAGCCGCCCGGTTCCCGCAGTTGCGGGCGGTGGTGCTGGACGCGCACCTGGACCTGCGGGACCGGTACGAGGGGAGCCCCTGGTCGCACGCCTGCACGGTCCGCAGGCTGTGGGAAGTCCTCGGTGACGGGCGGGTGGTGCTGGTCGGCGTGCGGTCCGGCCTGAAGGAAGAGTGGGAGTTCGCCCGGCGCCACTGCCGGTGGGTGGGCGAGCCCCTGGCGCTCCCGGAAGTGGTGCACGCGGAGCTACGGAGTTGCCCGGTCTACCTGAGCGTGGACTTGGACGTGGCCGACCCCGCGTACGCCCCGGGGGTCGGGAACCCCGAGCCGGGCGGCCCCACTTTGTCCGAGGTCCTGCAGGCCCTGTACCTGCTCCGGGACCTTTCCGTGGTGGGCATGGACCTGGTGGAGGTGGCTCCCGGCCTGGACCCTTCCGGCGTGACCGCGGTGGTGGCGGCGAAGCTGGTCCGGGAGATGGTGCTGGCGTTTTGCGGCTCAGCGCCGCCCGGGTGAGGCACCCGCCGCGCCCGCCAAAACGCGCTCGAACCGCTCCATCTCGTCCACCAGGGACGGCACCCCCGCGCCCGCCACCGGCTGTGCGGACCGGTCGGGCGGCTGACCTGCCAGCAGCACCCGCACCTGCCGGAAGGTGAACCCGCGGTCCCGCAGCTCCGCCACACGGTCCGGGCTGACGCCCAGCGCCTGCGCCAGCTCAAAGACCCGACGCGCCTCCAGGGACGGGTCCGGCTCCGCAGAGGTGACGAACTGC
This sequence comes from bacterium, assembly GCA_046289555.1. Taxonomy (GTDB): domain Bacteria; phylum Sysuimicrobiota; class Sysuimicrobiia; order Sysuimicrobiales; family Sysuimicrobiaceae; genus Tepidifontimicrobium. The sequence continues at coordinate 906 of JBKBVM010000279.1, read as the reverse complement.
CGGAGGACCCCAAGCGGCGCGTCTGCCACCACGGCGAAGCTCGTCCCACGCCGCTCCCACACCAGCAGCCGCAACAGCCCGGCGGCGTACGACCACACCACCGTGCTCCCCACGCGGAGCACCCCGCCGCCCGGAGGGTTCCCCAGCCGGCCTGTGGGGACCTGGAAGAGCGACACGGTGCTGACGCCGTCCGAGTACTGCAGCAGCGCCGCCCTGGTGCTACCCAAGACCGCGACCCCGCCCCCTCGGTACCGGAAACCCTCGGGCAGATCCGCCGGCGCGGCCAGGGGAAACCCCACGGCCCGGGCCAGCTCGCTCAGCCGCCGGGTCCCCAGGGGCGGCGCGGACAGCTCCACGAGACGGGCACCCCGGTGCCTGGGGACCCGGAACAGTTCTTCCGGCACCGGGCCGAAACTGATCCGGATGACCGTGCTGGTGTAGTACACGCCGCGTTCGGCATCCCAGGCCTCGGACTTGAGCACCAAGCCCGTGGACCGGTCCACCCACAGCCGCCGGGTTGGGCCGCCCGAGGCGGGCAACACTGCCAGCAGGTACGTGGCGCGCCCCGCCACCACGTCGTTGCCTAACAGCCGCAGGGTGGTGTTCTCCGGAAGCGGTGGGACCTTCCCCGGCACAGCGCCCGCCAGCGAGGGGCCGCGCACCAGCAGGTGCAGGGACGGTTCGTAGTGCCACGAGGAAAGCCCGTCGTCTACCAGCAGCCGGCCCGCCAGCCTCCGCGGGGCGAGGAACTCCATCCGGTAGGTAGCCGGCCGACGGTGCCACACCGCCACCCGCAACGTCTCCGCGCCTTCCGCCCGCGGGACCGTGAGCACCTGCAGGGCCTCGTAGTCGGTTCGCAGGGGAGCCTCAGCGGCCTGCCGGAGGACCGCAAGGGGCGTGGTGGCC
>JBKBVM010000278.1:0-1972 GCA_046289555.1 bacterium | reverse complement strand
CGGAGCTTACCGGCCGTCCGCGGCGACACGCGGCGCAGGACGAGGTACCGGGCTCGGGCCAGGCGGCTGCTCAGGTCCTCGAAACTCTCGCACAGGGAGCACTTGCGGTCCGCCTCTTCCGCCACGTCCCGGACAGGCCTCGTAAGGCCCCGGTCCCGGATCCCCTCCGGCTGGTCCGGCTCGCTGTGGCACACCACACAGAACGTCTCCCGGCCGCCCACCCCGAAGGGGCCGAAAACCCTGGTCGGGTCGCTGACGGCGACCTCCCGCAGCAGGGTCTGCTTGGCCGCCCGCAACCGGCCGGAAAGTTCCGCCCAGCGCTGGCCGAGGGGACTGCGCAGCTCACCTGAGGCGACCGTCGGCTCCTTTTGGGCGACCTTGAGGTCGGAGGCCTTGAGCTCCACACACGCCAGGACGATGGCCACCTCACCTCCGAACAGGTCAAGCAGCAGGTCCGTGATGCGGTCGCGGAGGCTCTGTACCCGCTCCCGGGAACTTAGGGGAGCCAGAAGGTAGAAGTGGCCGCCGCCGCTGTAGAGGACGTTGCACGGGAGCAGGTCGAGGTCGCGCCGGACGTGCTCTGCTACCGAGTCGCACAGGAGACTCAGGTAGGCCGACCGGCCCCGCAGGCTCTTGGCGGCGCCGGCGCTGCTGATGGTGTACAGGAACCGCTGGATGCCGGACAGGTCGCCGCCTACCAGCAAGGCCACAGCCTGGTCGTCGGCCCCTTCTTCCTCCAGGCGGCCAATTACGACGTCCGGAAGCTCCCACAGGCACGCGGCCAGGGCTCCGGTGACGTGCAGGTGGTCGGCCAGGGAGACGTCAGGCTCGTGCTTGTAGGCGGCGGCCGGCACGCACCAGGCGTGGATCCGCAGCAAGGAAAGCCACGTCAACACGAAGGCGTCCGAGTTCTGGAAGCAAGGGGCGTCGTCGGGGATCGCCCGCAGCTCGCGCTCGAACCCTTCCCAGAGGGCGCGATAGTCCGCGTGCAGGCCCGACCGGGACCCCGGGAAGATTCGCTGACCGAGCTCCAGCCTGCCCATCGGGTAGGCCCACGAGTGGGCTCCCTCCGGTCCGCGGCCGTCCAGCCGCAGACCTGTGAACACCGGGACCAGCAGCTCCTCAGACGGGTCACCGGCCGTCTCCTCGTCTCGCGGGACCCGCTCCCCGCTTGCCAGGCGGTCTGCCAGCCGGACCACTCGGACGTCCCGGGCGTACGGCCGCTCGTCGTGGTGCTTCTCCACCGCCTCCGCGATCTGCCGCCTTTCCTGTTCGTTCAGGAACTGCAGGCGCGGCAGCAACTCGCCCTCCGCCCAACTCCGGCCGTGGTCCTGGTGGTTCCGCCGCTCCGACCAGAAGGCCCGCTGCCGGAACTTCCCGATGTCGTGCAGCAGGCCTGCGAGGGCCGCCAGCTTCGCCTCCGTGCTCACGGCCGCACCACCTCCATGCGTCCCAGGCCCATGCTGGTGAGCTTGCCCACACCGAGCCACTCGCCGAAAACCAGCAGCCGGCGGAAGGGAGCGAAGTCAGACCCCTCGTAGGTCACGGTGCCCACGGCCCCGCCGATCCGCATGGCGGTCCGCTGCCGCGTGGAGTACCGCTGCAGGTCCACCCAACGGGTGCGGTCGCAAACCGCCTGCGCGCGCTCTGCCTCGCCGAGGTCCACCTCTTCGGACCGCGGACCTCCGTAGCACGCCACCAGGGCCCGCAGCCGCTGGTCGAGGGCCCGCACCAGCTGGTGGAAGGCCACCGGGTACACCAGGTCGCCCCGCAGGTCGAGCCGCACCGGGGTCGCAAAGCGTACGGTGAGCTGGCGGGCGTCCGGGACGGACGCTCCGGCCAGCAGCCGGTCGAGCGGCAGGACGGGCACGTCAACCCGCAGCGTCGCGCCGTCCGCCCGGTACACCGGCACGAACCCTTCCGGCGTCCACGCGGCCACCTCCTCCAGGCGCAGGCGGTGCCGCGTCGGCCC
>JBKBVM010000277.1:0-1988 GCA_046289555.1 bacterium | reverse complement strand
CAACCTGCCTGCGGGCCACGTGGTCGTGAACCTCGGCTGGGGCGGCGGCTGGCGCACCAAGACAGTCGCCGAGACGTTCGGCGACCAGACTGTGGAGCAGCTCGTACGTCGCTACAACCTGGACCGCAGGAGCGGCAGCCGGCCCTTCCCAAAGACCCGCAAGGTCACCTGGGTCCAGCGTGACCGGTTCCTCCCCATGGGCTGGGTTCTGCTGGTTGCCGGTTAAGGAGGGTGTGGATGGCCACCGCCCTGCTTCTGACCGTCGGTACGACCCCGGACCCCCTCGTGAAGGCCATCGAAGAGCAACAGGGTTCGGACGTCGTGGTTTTTCTGCTCTACGGGAGACCTTTCCCGGGGCAGGACCCCTCACCGTTTGACGTGGCCCAGCAGGTCAAGAGCCGGGCGGCCGAGCTGGGCGTGCGCGCGGAGCCGCGGGAGGTAGCCGATCCCGAGGACCTCGACGTGTGTCTGCAGGCGGCACGAGGGGTCCTGCGCGAGGCCGCCGCCGCGGACCGCGTGGTAGTGGACTTCACCGGGGGCACGAAGCCCCTGTCTGCCGCCCTGGTCCACGCAGCACTGACCGAACCCATCGCGGGCGGCCTCGTGATGGAGTACACGGGAGGAGCCGTGCGGGACCCCGCCGGGCGCGTGGTCCGTGAGGCCATGCGCGTACGGCAGAGCGAACGCACCGCCACCGAGGAAACCACCCGCCAGGTGCTGGACCTTTTGCGCCGGTCCGCGTACCGAGAGGCCCGCTACCTGGCCAGCCGCCTGCCGGACACCGGCCGGTCAGGCTTCGTCCGGAGCTGCGTGGAAGCCCTGTACGCCTGGGACGAGTTTGACTACGAGGCCGCGCGGGACCTGCTCGTGAGAAACCGCCCGGTAGCCCGCGCGCTCGGCGACCTGCCTGAGCTGGTGGCCCTCGCGACCTTGGTCGGCCGTCTGCTGGACCCTGCCAACCGGCTGGTGGACGTCTCGCGGCGTCTTCACCAGCTTCAGGATGGCCACGCGAAGGACTGGCCGCGGCCAGAGGACGTAGCGCTCGTCGCTGCCGATACCCTCGAGAACGCGGCCCGACGCCTGGCCGAGGGCAGGCCCACGGACAGCGTCCTGCGGGCGTACCGGGCGGTGGAGACCGCCGTGCAGGCGCGCCTGCTGGCGAACCGAATTAACCCCTGGCGGCCTGACTGGGAGGCGCTGGACCCGGCCCGGCGGAGCGAGTACGAGCTCGCTCTGGAGGGCCGGCCCCTGCCCCCAGAGCTTGCCCTCACGACCGGCCTCCGCCTGGTCGAGGTCCTCGAGGGGCCGCTTCCGGAAGACCTCACGAAGTTCCTCCGCGACATCCAGTTCAACCGCAACCGCAGCTACCTGGAACACGGCTACCACCGGGTCCAGGAAGCGGACGCCCGGCGGCTGCTCGGGCACGCCCACGACGTGTGTGCGCACCTGCTCAGGACGGACCTGGCCGTTTTGAGGGGCCGCGTCGCGCACCGCTTCTCGACGTGACCGGATGGGCGCGCTGTACGTGGTGGAGCAAGGAGCGGTGGTACAGAAGGAGGGCGAACGGCTCGTGGTGCGCAAGGACGGGCGCCCTCTTGCGAGCGTGCCGGTGTTCAAAGTGGATTCCGTCGTGGTCTTCGGCGGCGTTCAGGTGTCCACCCAGGCGGTGGCCTTGCTGCTCGCCAACGGGGTCGAGCTCGCCTTCATGAGTGTGGACGGGCGGCTGAAGGGGCGCCTGATGCCAGCCGAGTCCCGCAACGTACTTCTCCGGTTGCAGCAGTACCAGCGGTACCACGACGCGGACTTCCGGCTTAGGCTGGGCCGCGCAGTGGTCCGGGGCAAGCTCGCCAACGCGCGGACTTTGGTCCTCCGTTACCTGCGCAACCACCCTGACGCTCCACTTGCTGGGCCGCTCCGGTCGCTGGAGGACAGCCTGGCTCAGGTGGAGTCTGCGGCTGGCCTCGACTCCCTGCGGGGGGTCGAAGGGA
>JBKBVM010000276.1:0-1990 GCA_046289555.1 bacterium | reverse complement strand
ATGTAGCCCGCCAGCACGATCCCCTGACCGCCGAACCCGCTGATCCGGACCTCACACCTCATTGGGGCCTCCCTCCACCTTGCGGAGGACGAACTCCCGGTAACGGTCCATATAGGTGGGACGCTCCGTGTCTACGAACACGCCGCAGAGGATCTTGGAGTCCTTGCGCATGCTGAGCTCCAGCTGTTCCAGGGCCGCGCGGGGGTCGTAGTCCGCCTGGCGCCGGTAGAACCACATCTCGTCGATTCCTTCGCCGAGCTCGTTGGGCCGGCCGAAACCTACGGGGCAGGGGGCGAGGACCTCCACGAACCGGAATCCGCGCTTTTGCAGGGCCCGCAGGAAGGTCGCTTCCAGCTGCCGGGTGTGCAGGCAGGTCCACCGCGCGACGAACACCGCCCCGCAGGCCGCGAGGAGCCGGGGCAGGTTGAAGGGATCCTCGTGGAAGCCGTAGGGGGAGGTGGTGGTGAGGGCGCCGAGGGGCGTGGTGGGTCCCAGCTGTCCGCCGGTCATCCCGTAGTTGAAGTTGTTGACGCAGATCACGTTGAGGTCCATGTTGCGCCGCGCCGCGTGGATGAGGTGGTTCCCGCCGATGGCCACGAGGTCCCCGTCCCCGCTGAACACGGTCACCACGAGCTCGGGGTTGGCGATCACGAGGCCGGTGGCGAAGGGGATGGCGCGGCCGTGGGTGGTGTGGAAGCCGTCCAGGTTCAGGTAGCCCGCGGCGCGCCCGGTGCACCCGATGCCGGAGACCACCACGTGGCGCTCCAGGGGAACGCCGGACGCCAGAACGGCGCGGGCGAAACACCCGAGCACGGTCCCCAGGCCGCACCCCGGGCACCAGATGTGGGGCAGGCGGTCCGCCCGGAGGATCTCATCCAGCGGGTGCGTATCGGCGACGGCTTCCCTGGGCATCCCGGTAGGCCTCCTCGATGCGGGGTAGGATGAGGTCCGGGGGCATCATCCTCCCGCCCGCGTGGTTTGCCCCGTACACCGGGCGGTCTGTGAACCGCTCCACCTCGCGCGCCACCTGGCCGAGGTTCAGCTCCGCCACCACGAAGGCGCGCACCCGGGCGGATAACTCCTCCACCACCTGGCCCGGGAACGGCCAGAGGGTGATGGGGCGCAGCAGCCCCACCCGCATCCCCTCCTTTCGAGCCAGGCGCACCGCGTGACGGGCAGAGCGGGCGGTCGACCCGTAGGCGACCACCACCACCTCCGCGTCCTCCATCTCGACGAGCTCGTAGTCCACGATCTGGTGGTAGGCGCGGCGGAGCTTCTCGTTCAGCCGGCGCACCAGCTGGTCGTGCACGTCCGCGTTCATGACGGGGTAGCCGCGCTCGTCGTGGGTGAGGCTCTCCACGTACACCCGGTACCCTTCGCCCGCGCGCGGCATGGGGGGCACGAGGTCCTCGTCGGGCGCGAAGGGGAACAGGAGCTCGCCCGGAGGCACCTTCGGACGCGGTCGCTCCCACCGCTGGATGGCTTCCTCCGGAGGGATCACCACCCGCTCCGTCATGTGCCCCACCACCTCGTCCGCCAGGAGGACCACCGGGTTGCGGAAGCGTTCCGCTACGTTGAAGGCGCGCACGGTCAGGTCGAACATCTCCTGGCAAGTGGACGGTGCGTAGGCGACGATCTCGTAGTCGCCGTGGGACCCCCACTTGGCCTGCATCACGTCGCCCTGACCCGTGAGGGTCGGCAGCCCGGTGGACGGGCTCCCCCGCTGGACGTCCACCACCACGCAGGGCGCCTCCATCATCACGGCAAGGCCCAGGTTCTCCATCATGAGGCTGAACCCCGGACCGGAGGTGGCGGTCATGGCCTTGGCACCCGCCCAGGAGGCGCCGACGACCGCCGCCATGCTGGCCAGCTCGTCCTCCATCTGGATGTAGTGCCCGCCCACCTCCGGCAGACGCAGGGCCAGGCGCTCCGCGACCTCCGTGGAGGGGGTGATGGGATAGCCGGCGAAGAACGTGCAGCCTGCCGCCAG
>JBKBVM010000275.1:0-1998 GCA_046289555.1 bacterium | reverse complement strand
GGGGTTCTTGCTGGTGACGCAGGTGCGCGCCACCCGCCACTTCCGAGAGCAACCCGAGGTCCGGACGCGCAACCTCTACGCCCTGGCCACCATGCTGCGCCAGGAACGGGAGGCGCGCCGGCAGCTGGAGGTGCAGCTGGAGGAACTGCAGCGGCGCGTGCGGGAGTTCGAGCAGGCGGCGGCCAGCGGCCGGACCGCCCTCGAGGCGCTGCGCCGCCAGGTAGAGGAGTACCGGCTGGCGCTGGGCCTGGTGCCCGTGGAGGGTCCCGGGGTGTTGGTGCATGTGGCGGAGCCCCAAGCGCGGCCGGCACAGGGTTCCGCGGCGGTGCAGTACCAGGATCTGGTGGCGGTGGCCAACGAACTGTGGGCCGCGGGGGCGGAGGCCGTGGCGGTGAACGGGCAGCGGGTGGTGGCCACGAGCGGCTTCAGCCAGGTGGGCGGCACCATCCTGGTGAACCTGCGACGTCTATCCCCTCCTTTCGTGGTGGAGGCCATTGGAGACCCGGCAACGCTGGAAGGCGCCGTGAACATTCGGGGAGGGGTGGTGGAGGGGCTGCGGGGCCTGGGCCTGGACGTCCGCGTGGAGCGGCGCAACCGCATCCGCCTGCCCGCCTTCCAGGGTGGGTTCCAGTTCGAGCACGCCCGCCCGGCACCGTGAGGTACGACGTTCTGGTGGCGGGGGCCTCGTTCGCGGGCCTCGCGGTGGCTCAGGCCGTCCGCGGCCGCCTGGTGGTGGTGGATCCCAAGCCCCTAGGAGCGGGCCAGACGTCCGCGTGCGGCGCTCCGGTGTCCGTGGTGGAGCGTGCCGGTGCAGCCGGCGCGGTCCAGCAGGTGCATCGTGCCCTGGTGGTGCACACGCCTCGCCGCACCTTCGTGTGGGACCTGAACGAGGCCTTCTGCACCTTCGACTACCGCCGGTTCTGTCAGCTGGCGTGGCAGCGGGTGCAGGGGGAGCTGGTGCAAGCCGCAGCGTGGTCCTTCGACGGCTCCTGGGTGCACACGTCCTCGGGCCGGTTCCGCGTGGACCTGGCGGTGGACTGCACCGGGTGGAGGGCCGCGCTGGCACGTTCCTGCGGCGGGCCCTCTGCAGCGGGGCCGCGGTGGAAGTGGTTCGGGCTCGAGACGGAAGTCCCCGCGGCCTTCGAGCCCGGGCTGCACTTCTACTTCTGGCCCAAGGTCGCACCCGACGGGTACGCGTGGGCGTTCCCGTGCGGCGACCGCGTGCGGTTCGGGGTCCTGTCCTACCGGGGCCGCACCGGGCTGCGGGGTCAGCTGGAGGGGTTCCTGGCCCGGTTCGGTCTGCGGCCGCTGGGTTACCACGGCGGGTTCCTGGGCGTGGGGCTGGCGTGGCCGGGTGCAGGCCGCCTGTTCGCGGTGGGCGACAGCGGCGGCCACTGCCTCCCGCTGACCGGAGAGGGCATCCGCTGTGCCCTCCACGCGGGGTGGCTGGTGGGATCCCTGGTGGCCGGGGTGCTGGCGGGCCGCTGTACCCTTGAGGCCGCGCACCGGCGCTACGGCGAGTACCTGCGGGCGCAGCGGGGAAGGGTGGCGTTTCTCGCGGCGGCCACGGGGTGCGCGGTGCGCTGGCCCCTGTCCCTGCGGGAAGTGGCGCTGGCGGCCTGGTCCCACCCCACCCTGCGCAGAACCTTCCTCCGGCACTACCTCAGGACTTTCCCCGCCCCGGACGCGCTAGACTCACGGTGTTAGGCTGTTCGTGGAGGGCCGGAGTGGCGGAACCGGCAGACGCGCCGGACTCAAAATCCGGTGGGCGCAAGCCCGTGTGGGTTCGACTCCCACCTCCGGCACCAGGGCGGATAGCTCAGCGGGAGAGCACGTCCCTTACAAGGACGGGGTCGCAGGTTCGAACCCTGCTCCGCCCACCACGTCCGTCCACCACGGACGGACGGTGGCGTCCCGACCGGTTGAGGGCCACGGGAGGGCGTTCTGTGAGGGTCACGTTGCCGGTGGAGGTACGGTACGCGGAGACCGACCAGATGG
>JBKBVM010000274.1:0-2002 GCA_046289555.1 bacterium | reverse complement strand
CATGGACGTCGGCCAGATGGTGGCGTTCCACCGGGAGCGGGGAGCCGACGCCACCGTGGCGGCGCTGCCGGTGCCCGTCGAGCGCGGCCGGGAGTTCGGGATCATCGCCGCCTCGTCCGACGGGCGGATCACGGCCTTCGTCGAGAAGCCTGCCGCCGCCGTCCCCCTCCCCGACGATCCCACCCGCACCCTGGCCTCCCTGGGCAACTACCTGTTCACCACCGACGTGCTGGTGGACGCGCTGGTGGAGGACGCCCGCCGCAGCACCGACCACGACTTCGGCCGCACCATCCTGCCCGAGCTGGTCTGGCGCGCCCGGGTCTACGCCTACAACTTCCGCAGCAACACCATTCCGGGCATGCATCCCTATGAGGAGCAGGGGTACTGGCGCGACGTGGGGACGCTGGAGGCCTACTGGGAGGCGCACATGGACCTGCTGGGCCGGTCGCCGCGGCTGGACCTGTCCAACCCGCACTGGCCGGTCCACACGGCACCCTACCTGGGCCCCTCGGCCCGCATCCTGGAAGGGTCCGTCGAGGACAGCCTGGTGGGCGAGGGCTGCCACATCGACGGGGCCACCGTGCGCCGGTCGGTCCTGGGCCGGGGCGTGCGCGTGCTGCGCGGGGCGGTGGTGGAGGAGTCGGTGGTGATGGACCACACCGTGGTGGGGACGGGGGCGCACCTGCGGCGGGTCATCGCCGACCGGTTCAACGACATCCCCGCCGGGGCCGTCCTGGGACGCGACGACGGGGGCCTGACCGTCCTGCCCCGGGGCCGCACCCGGGCTCGGGCATGACCGCTCCCTGGCTTGCTGTCCACGGACACTTCTACCAGCCCCCGCGGGAGAACCCCTGGCTGGACCAGGTGCCGGTGCAGGACTCCGCCACGCCCTACCACGACTGGAACGAGCGGGTGACCGCCGAGTGCTACGCCCGCAACGCGGCGGCCCGGCTCCTGGACGCCCACAACCGCATCGTCCGCATCGTGAACACCTACGCCCGCATCAGCTTCGACGTGGGCCCCACCCTGCTCCGGTGGCTGGCGCGCCACGCGCCCGATGTGTACGGCGCCATCCTGGACGCCGACCGGGCCAGCCGGCAGGCCCACTTCGGCCACGGCAACGCCCTGGCCCACCCCTACGCGCACCTCATCCTGCCCCTGGCGTCCCCGCGCGACCGGCGCACCCAGATCCGCTGGGGTCTGGTGGACTTCGAGCGGAGGTTCCGGCGTCGCCCCGAGGGCATGTGGCTGCCCGAGACGGCGGTGGACGTCCCCACCCTCGAGGCGCTGGCCGAGCACCGGATCGCCTTCACCATCCTGGCGCCCCACCAGGTCTCGAGGGTTCGCGACGGCCCCGACAGCCCGTGGCGGCCCGTGGGGGAGGACGAGCTGGACTGGACGGTGCCCTACCGGTGCCGCCTGCCGGGAGGGCGGTCCATCGTGGTGTTCTTTTTCGACCCTCAGACGTCCCGGGCGGTGTCCTTTGAGGGGCTGCTCCACGACGGGGAGGCCCTCGCCCGCAGGCTGGCCGGCCCTCTGCTCCCCGCCGACGGCCGGCGCATCCGGGTGGTGGCCACCGACGGGGAGACCTACGGCCACCACCACCCCTTCGGCGAGATGGCGCTGGCCTACGCCCTGGAGCGGGTGGCGTCGACGGGGGAGGCCAGGCTCACCACCCTCGCCTCCTATCTGGCGGCGCACCCACCCGCCCAGGAGGTGGAGATCCGCGAGGGGACGTCGTGGAGCTGCCCCCACGGCCTGGCCCGGTGGACGTCCGACTGCGGGTGCCGCACCCGGGAAGGCACCCACCAGCGGTGGCGGGCTCCGCTGCGGGAGGCCGTGGGCTGGCTGGCGGAGCGGCTGGACCGCCTGTACGAGGAGCACGGCGGCCGCGTCCTGCGCGATCCGTGGGCGGCCCGCGACGACGCGGTGGACCTGATCGACCCCGAGCCCGGCGCGGTGGAGGCGTTCTTCGCCCGGCACGGGACTGACCCCCGCGAGG
>JBKBVM010000273.1:0-2003 GCA_046289555.1 bacterium | reverse complement strand
CCTTCCCGCGCGCATCTGCTGGCTGGGCTACGGGGAACGGGATAAGGCGGGGCTGCTGTTCAACGATATGGTGCGGCGGGGAGAGCTGGAGGCGCCCATCGTAATCGGACGAGATCACCTGGACGCCGGGAGCGTCGCCTCGCCCTATCGCGAGACCGAGGGCATGCTCGATGGCTCAGACGCTATAGCGGACTGGCCTTTGCTGAACTTCGCGTTGAACGTAGCGTCGGGTGCGGGGTGGGTAGCGTTTCACCACGGGGGCGGAGTCGGGATGGGGTACAGCCTCCACGCGGGTCAGGTGGTGGTGGCGGACGGCACGGATGAGGCTGCGGCCCGCCTGGAGCGGGTGTTGACCAACGATCCGGGCAGCGGGGTGATGCGTCACGCCCACGCAGGCTATGAAAAGGCGAAGCGGGTGGCTCGGGAGCGCGGGATCGACCTGTGCGGATGGGAAAAGGAGCAGTGAGGCTGTTCGTCGGGATCTCCGAGCTGTTTACGCCGTTTCAGCGCATCCCGCGGGCAGCGCTCGCGGTCCTGGAAGGCCGGGTTCAGTGGGTGGGGCCGGAGTACGAGGTGCCTGAGGACTTTTGGCGGTGGCCTCGGGAAGATCTTGGCGGTCGTGGAGTCCTGCCCGGACTTGTGGATGCGCATACGCACCTGGTTTACGCGGGCCATCGGCTGGAGGAGTACCTGCGGCGTGCACGAGGAGAACCGTACGAGGAGATCCTTGCCTCCGGAGGGGGGATTCACGTCACCGTGGGAGCTACGCAGGCAGCTTCGGAGGACGAGCTCCTTGGCCTCGCGCGGGAGCGGATCCAGGTCCTGTTGACAGGCGGGGTAACCACGGTGGAGGTGAAGTCCGGTTATGGTCTTTCTGTGGAGGAGGAGCTGAGGCTGCTGCGGGTCATCCGACGCCTGGGGGCGGAGGGGCCCTGCCGGGTAGTGCCGACCCTGCTCCTCCACACCGTCCCCTCGGGGTGGAAACGGGAGCCCTATGTCCGGGTGGTCACGGACGAGCTTATCCCCCAGGTGGCGGCTCAGGGACTGGCGGAGGCGGTAGATGTCTTCTGCGACCGCGGAGGATTCACTCTCGAAGAAACACAGCGGATTTTGGAGTGTGCGGTAACGCACGGGATGCGAGTCAAGGCGCACGCGGAACAGTTCGAGCGGACAGGCGCCGCGCGACTGGTCGCGGAGCTCGGAGGTTTGTCGGCTGACCATCTCGAGGTCAGCACTCCCGACGACTGGAGGGTCCTTGCGCAGCGGGGGACCGCGGCAGTGCTGCTGCCGGGAGCCGCGGTAGTACTCCGGAAGCCGGTTCCGAACGCAAGGGCGATGTGGGATGCGGGTGTCACGGTGGCGGTCGCGACCGACCACAACCCGGGATCGTCCCCCTTGTGGTCGTTGCTGCTGGCCCTGCAGCTCGCCGTCAGTTTAGGGGGATTGACGGTGGAGGAGGCGCTGGTGGCGGGTACTGCGAATGCGGGCCGAGCGCTGGGCAGGCCGGAGCTGGGGCGGCTCGAACCCGGCTCACCGGCGGACTTCGTGGTGGTGGATTCCCCGCAAGCCCTGGAGGCCTTCTACTGGTGGGGCAGGGTGCTGGTCCACAGTGTCTACGTGGGGGGCAACCGGGTTTACCCCCACCAGTAGCACATGAGGTCTGCGAGGAGGCGGGCCGCCGTGAGTGCGGTCACACCGGTGGGATCCAGCGTGGGGGCCACCTCAACCAGATCGACACCGACAAGTCGGTTCCGCCGGATCGATGCTTCCAACACCCGGGCCACTTCTCCGTACCGGAGTCCCTCCACCTCAGGGCTCCCGGTGCCGGGAGCCAGGGAAGGGTCAAAAACATCGACGTCCACGCTTACGTACAGCTGCCGGTCACGCGGCAGGGCTTCGAGCACGGCGCCCAGGTTCTCCTGAACGTCACGGGCCGGGATCAGCGTGTGCCCACGGGCGCGCGCCGATCGGTACGCCTCCGGGTCAGCTCGCAGGCCTCGCAG
>JBKBVM010000272.1:0-2006 GCA_046289555.1 bacterium | reverse complement strand
CGGGCCCGCAGGGCCGCCTGCTCCACCGCCTCCGCGTAGCTGCCGAGGACGACCAGGGCTACCTCGGCGTCCTCGGTGCCCCGCGCATCCACCAGGGACGGCAGGTCCTGGCCGAAGTGCGCCCGGAAGGCCCGCACGCCCTCTTCGAGCACCTCCGGCACCCGCTCCATAGCCCCGGCCAGAGCCCGACGGAACTCCATGTAGGAATCCGGTAGGGCGAGGGGCCCCACCGTGATCGGCTCACCGCCCAGCAGGGTGTAGCCGTCGGGGGGAGCCTCGCCCAGGAAGGCCTGGACCGCCTCGTCCGGGTACACCTCCAGGGGCTCCAGGCTGTGCGTGAGGGTGAACCCGTCCAGACACACCATCACCGGCAGCCGGGCCCGCTCCGCCACCCACACCGCCAGCAGGGTGCGGTCGTACGCGTCCTGAACATTCCGGGCATAGATCTGGACCCAGCCCGCGTCGCGGGAGCCCATGGTGTCCGAGTGGTCCCCGTGGATGTTGATGGGGGCCGACAGTGCCCGGTTCGCCACGTTCATGACGATGGGCAGGCGAAGGCCGCTGGCGATGTACAGAACCTCGTGCATCAGGGCCAGCCCCTGCGAGGCCGTGGCGGTCAACACACGGGCGCCCGCAGCTGCGGCCCCCACGCACGCGGACAGGGCGGAGTGCTCGCTCTCCGCGGGCACGAACTCCGTGTCCACCTCGCCCTGGGCCACGTACTCGCTGAACCGCTCCACGATCTGGGTAGCCGGTGTGATGGGGTAGGCCGCCACCACGTGCGGCCGGATCTGCTTCCACGCCAGCGCCACCGCCTCGTTGCCCGTAAGTCCCACCCTGCGACGGCTCACGCCGCACCCTCCGGCACCATGCGGATGGCGCTGGCCCGGGGCGGGCACACCGCGGCGCAGACCCCGCAGCCCTTGCAGTGGTCGTAGTCCACCTCCACCACCCGCCCGCCCGCAACCCGGATCGCGGAGTCCGGGCAGTACAGCCAGCACAGCATGCAGTGCACGCACCGCTGGAGGTCCAGGACCGGCCGCTCCTGGCGCCAGTCGCCCGTGCGGTACGCCACGCTGCTCCCGCCGGGGATCACCGGCCCGCGGTCGAGAGCCTGCCAGTCCGTAGCCACGGCTGAACCTCCTCCACAGCGAAGCGCGCCGCCTCCACATTGCGGCGGGCCACCTCTTCCGGTAGGTCCCGCGCCAGGCGCTCCCCCAGCCAGCGGAGGAACGGCCCGGGCGGCAGCCCGACGAACGCCACGGCCACCGCCGCCAGCAGCGGTACGTTGGGGATATCCCGGCCCACCGTCCTGCGGGCGATCCCCGAAGCGTCCAGGACGAGGACTCCCTCCGGGGGAACCCCGGGCACCGCCACCGGGCCCGTGCCGTTCACCACCACACGGGTGCGGGCCGTCACGCCCTGCAGGACCCCGGGGCTGGAGACGAGCCGGGCGTCCAGGAGCACCAGCACGTCCGGCCGCTCCACCGGGCCCCTACGGCGGACCGGCTGGGGCGAGATGCGCGTGTACGCCTGAACCGGCGCCCCCCGCCGCTCAGGCCCGAACTCCGGGGAGGCCTGCGCGAACCCCCCGAACTCGATTACCGCTTCCGCCAGCAGGAGCGCCGCGGTCTTCGCCCCGTAGCCACCCCGGCCGTGCCAGCGTAACTCCAGCGGAACGAACTCCATCTGCGGCCTCCTAGAGCAAACCGTACGCCCTCCCGGGGCGGTCATCCATCGGGCAGCGGCCGGATTCTCCGCCTCCGGCCGGTCCCTCCGGTACACTAGGGGTAGCCGGGTTTCCCGAGGGACAGGGGGCGGTCATGACAGGCCCGAAGATCCGGATCCTCATCGCGGACGACCACGGGATCGTGCGGGAGGGGATCCGCATGATCCTCTCCAGCCAGGAGGACTTCGAGGTGGTCGGGGAGGCCAGCACGGGCCGGGAGGCCGTGGAGCTGGCCCGGCGGATGAAACCCGACGTGGTGCTGATGGACATCAGCATG
>JBKBVM010000271.1:0-2014 GCA_046289555.1 bacterium | reverse complement strand
GGAGATCCAGCGGCTTATCGGCAGATCCTTGCGGGCCGCGGTGGACCTGAAGAAGCTGGGCGAACGCACCGTGTGGCTGGACTGCGACGTCCTGCAGGCGGACGGGGGAACGCGCACCGCGGCGGTGACAGGGGCCTTCGTGGCCCTGGTGGACGCGCTGAGCCTGCTCCACAGGACCCAGGCGCTCTCGGGGTGGCCCGTGCGCAGCTTCGTGGCCGCCACCAGCGTGGGGATCGTGGGTGGGGTCCCCATGCTGGACCTGGCCTACGAGGAGGACGCCCGCGCCGACGTGGACATGAACCTCGTGATGACGGACGCGGGCGAGCTGGTGGAGATCCAGGGGACCGCGGAGGGGCGGGCTTTCACCCGCGAGGAGCTCCACCAGCTGCTGGCTCTGGGTGAGGCGGGAATCCGACAGCTCATCGAGCTGCAGAAGCGGACCCTTCAGGGCTCGTGAAGCGCATCGTCCTCGCCACCCGCAACGAGGCCAAGAGCGCGGAGCTGCAGCGCATGCTGGCGGACCTGCCCCTGGAGGTCCGGACCCTCCGCGACTACCCGCAAGTCCCCCCGCTACCGGAGGAGGGGGAGAGCTACGAGGCCAACGCCCGCTCCAAGGCCCTGGCGGTGGCCCGCTGGCTCAACGAGGTCGCCCTGGCGGACGACTCGGGTCTGGAGGTGGACTACCTCGAGGGCCAGCCGGGCGCGCGGTCTGCCCGGTTCCTGGGAGACGACGCCACGGACGAGGACCGGAACCGGGAGATCCTGCGACGCTTGCAAGGGGTGCCGCCCGAGAACCGCACCGCAAGGTACCGGGCCGTGGTGGCGGTGGCCTTTCCCGACGGCCGCGTGTACACCTTCGAGGGGACCTGCGAGGGGGCCATCGCGCTGGAGCCCCGCGGCACCGGGGGGTTCGGGTACGACCCCATCTTCTACCTGCCGGAGCTGGACCGGACCGTGGCGGAGCTCAGCCCGCAGGAAAAGGACCTCATCAGCCACCGCGGCCAGGCCGTGCGCAAGGCGCGGGAGTTCCTCCTGACCCTGCTGCGGGAGCGGCGCGACCCTTGAAGCCGCTGGTACACTGACACCAGGACGGTCGGGAGGGTTGCTGTGTCCAACGTGTTCTTCAACAACCCTTTCTGGACGTACTGGGCGCTGACCTTCGCCGTGTTCCTCATCTACGCGGCCTCCTTCCTGGTGGC
Source organism: bacterium (assembly GCA_046289555.1). GTDB lineage: Bacteria > Sysuimicrobiota > Sysuimicrobiia > Sysuimicrobiales > Sysuimicrobiaceae > Tepidifontimicrobium. The sequence continues at coordinate 815 of JBKBVM010000271.1, read as the reverse complement.
GGCCCTGGACGTGCGCGAGGAGATCGCAGAGCAGCTCCGGAAGGCCGAGCAGCGCCGGGCGCGGCCGAAACCGCGTTTCGAGGACCCGCTGACGGGCCGCAGCGTGGCGGCCACGCTGGACCCCGGTGCCAACCGCCAGCTCCCGCCCTTCCTGCAGTGGGTGTACGACGAGGTGGCTCCCATCGCGCAGCGCCTGGGGATCCAGGCGCGCGTCCTGGTTTACCAGGACTCCAAAGGGCACCCCTTGGTCCACGTGACCGACGGCCAGCGCCTGGTGAGCTACCGCCTGGACCGGACCCTGGCGGAGGAAGCCCGGGCCGGAAACCCCCAGTCCGTGGAGGAGGCGCGCCGGCGCGTGGAGGCGTTTTTGCGTCTGGAGTGGCTGGGGGACACCACCGCCATGCAGCGCACCACCGAGCTGGCCAAGGAGGCGAAGGCGAAAGGCGAAGCGGCACCGTCGGAAGGGGCACCCGCACCCGCCGCGGCGGCTCCGCGTCAGGCGCCCGGAGCCACAGACCCCAAAGCGGCGGAGCGACAGCGGCTCATCGAGGAAGCGAAGGCCCGGGCCGCGGCCCGGAAGGCGCAACAGCAGGGGTCCGGATCCTAAAGTTCCCTCACGGCACCCGTGGCCCGGCCTCACCCAGCAGCACCCGGCGGGCAACCGGGACGGGCGGGGCGCCCAGGTCCAGCAGCCGGTCGTGGAACTCCCGCAGCCGGAACGCGTTCCCGAGCCGGCGCTCCCACTCCGCCCGCAGGTCTTTGAGGAGCTGCTTGCCGAGGGTGTAGGAGAGGTATCCGGGGTCGAAGCTCCCACG
>JBKBVM010000270.1:0-2036 GCA_046289555.1 bacterium | reverse complement strand
CGGTCCACGGACAGGATCACCCGCTGGCCCGCAAGCTCCGCGCGGATGCGTTCCACCTCCCGCCGCACCGCTGGACGCTGGAGCGCTCCCGCGAAGCGCTCGTAGTCGATCCCCATGGGGAACGCGTCCACGCGGACCACCCGGTGTCCCACCACCACCCGCCCCAGGTGGGCCTCCGCGCCGCGCAGCCTTCGGACCGCGTCGAGGAAGTGCAGGACGTCGTCGTAGGTGTGGAACCCCACCAGGTCGGCACCCAGGAGGCCGTCCACCACCTCCTCCCGCCACGGGAGGAGACGGAACACCTGCCAGGTAGGAAAGGGGATGTGCAGGAAAAACCCCACAGGACCCCGCACGCCTCGGTCGCGCAGCAGACGGGGAACCAGCAGCAGATGGTAGTCGTGGACCCACAAGGGGCCTTCCTCCTCCGCAGCCGCCTCCGCGAAGCGCGCGTTCACCGCGCAGTACGCCTGCCAGCCCTCGGGGTCGTACACCGCGTACGACGGGAAGTAGTGGAACAGAGGCCACAGGGCCCGGTTGCAGAACCCGTTGTAGTACGCCTGCACCTCCGTCTCCGTGAGGTGGACGGGCCGCAGGCCCCGACGGGCGAGCTCGGCCCCCAGGGCCTGCCGCTCCTCAGGCGTCAGCCGGTCCACAGGAATCCCGGGCCAGCCCACCCACACGTCCCGCCCCGGATGGAACACCGCGCCGACTCCGGTGGCCAGCCCGCCTACGCTGGGCTGGTAGCGCAGGCCGTCCCGCCGCCGTACCACCGTCAGCGGCAACCGGTTCGCCACGATGCGCATCCCCTCACCCCGCTTCGGCCAGGAAGGACCACGGACGTCGAACTCCCGGTGCGGCCTTCCTTTGGTGTAATTATATCGTAGGCCGACCGATCCATAAATAGTCTTTTGGAGGTTGCTCATGTGGCCGCTGGAGTACCTCGGGAATCCCTTGTGGCTGTGGGGGGTCGGTCTGCTCTCCGCTGCCCTGGTTTTCGCTGCGGGGCTGGCCCTGCGGGCTAAGCTGGTGCGGCGGCTCCGGGCCCGGGCGGAGGTGGATCTGGTAGCCCTGAGCCTGCGGCTGGCGGAGCGGAGCTGGCTTGCCATCCTGCTGCTGGCCCTGCGGGCCGGGACAGCTTTCCTGGCGCTTCCCGGCAGGGTCGAACAGGGGGTCAACGCCCTCACCACCACCGGGCTGTTCCTGCAGCTGGGGGTGTGGGGAAACGTGGCCACCAGCTGGGCGGTGGACCGCGAGGTGCGGCGAAGGGTGGCGGAGGACGCGGCTGCGGCCACCACCCTCGCCGCCCTCAGCTACCTGGCTCGCTTCGCCCTCTGGACGGTGCTGCTCCTCCTGCTCCTGGACAACCTGGGCGTGCGGGTCACTGCCCTGGTGGCGGGCCTCGGCATCGGCGGTGTGGCGGTGGCCCTGGCCCTGCAGAACGTGCTGGGGGACCTGTTCGCTTCCCTGGCCATCGCGCTCGACAAGCCGTTCCAGATCGGAGACTTCATCATCGTGGACCAGTACCTCGGCACCGTAGAGCACATCGGCCTGAAGACCACCCGCGTCCGCTCCCTGTGGGGCGAGCAGCTGGTGTTCTCCAACAACGACCTGCTGCAGAGCCGGATCCGCAACTTCAAGCGGATGACGGAGCGCCGCGTGGTGTTCAGCATAGCCGTCGTGTACCAGACCCCGTACGAGAAACTGGCCCGCATCCCCCAGATCCTCCGGGAGGTCGTAGAGCAGCAACCGGTCCGGTTCGACCGCGCCCACTTCAAGGAATACGGCGAATCCGGGCTGGTGTTCGAAGTCGTGTACTACGTCCGGAACCCCGACTACACCGTGTACATGGACATCCAGCAGGCCATCAACCTGGAGCTCTTCCGGCGGTTCCAGCAGGAGGGGCTGGAGTTCGCGTACCCCACCCGCACCGTGTACGTGTACGGGATCGGCTCTTAAGCCTCCGCGGCTCCCGGTGCCGGCTCTGCGGGTGCGGCGCCGCCCCGGCGGCGGCGCTTGCGGCGGCGCCGCCGGGGCGG
>JBKBVM010000026.1:0-14602 GCA_046289555.1 bacterium | reverse complement strand
CCCCCGCGTGGGCGCCCCGCCGCCGGGCGGGGGCCCGCGGGGGCCCCGCGCCGCACCCCCCCCCCCGCGGGCCGGCCCCCGCGCCCCCCGGGCCCTGGGGGTGCGTGGCCTCCACCAGGCGGGCCACGTACGCCTGCACGTGCGGGGCAGCCAGGACCTCCCGCACCAGGGCCTGCATCTGCAGCACCGTCTGGGCGTCCGCCACGGGTTGGGCTTCGGGAACCCGGGAGCCCGTGGTCCGTTCCAGAATCTCCACCACGGACTCCGTGTCGGGGAACGGCACCCGCAGCTTGAACAGGAAACGGTCCAGCTGGGCCTCCGGCAGCGGGTAAGTGCCCTCCATCTCGATGGGGTTCTGGGTCGCCAGCACGAAGAAGGGCCGCTCGAGGGGGTAGGAAACCCCTGCCACGGTCACCGCGTACTCCTGCATGGCCTCCAGGAGGGCAGACTGGGTCTTGGGCGTGGCCCGGTTGATCTCATCCGCCAGGACGATCTGGGAGAAGATGGGGCCGCGCTGGAAGGCCAGCGAGCGGCGTCCCTCCGGGTCCTGCACCAGCACGTTGGTCCCCACCACGTCCGCGGGCATCAGGTCCGGGGTGAACTGGATCCGGGAGAACTTCAGCTCCAGCACGCGCGCCAGCGCTTTCACCAGCAGCGTCTTGCCTACCCCCGGCACGCCCTCCAGCAGGACGTGGCCGCCGCAGAACACCGCCAGCAGCACGCCCTCCACCACCTCGCCGTGGCCGACCACCACGCGGCCCAGCTCCTGGCGGATGCGGTGGTACAGGGACTGGAACTCCTCGATGTCCAACGACCCCACCTTCCCCGCCTGCTACGGACCTAACCCCGCCAACTCCGCGAAGTACTGCCGGACCCAGTCCCGGTAGGGAGCGGGCACGCGCTGCGCGCGCAGCACGTCGTCCACCTGGCGCACGAGGCGGGCGGGGATGCCTGCCACCCGCGTGCGCGGTTCGCCGCCTGCCGCGGGCGCCCGCAGGCGCCCCACGTACACCTTCCCCTCACCAGGCTGCCCCTGGAGGTGTTCGGGCCTGCGCTGCGCCCGCAGCCGCGGGGTCGGTGGCCCGATTTTTTCCGGGACCTGCCCCACCCCCGGCTCCAGGCCGGACTGCGGGCCCTCCCACGACCACGCCTCTGAGTCCCTCCGGTCGCCCGGAGTCCCCGGTCGGTTCCGAGGTATGTTGGGGTACCTGATCGGTCGCTCCTGGGCTGCCTCCGGATCCGCAGCTCCCTGCAAGGCCTGTCCGATGCTCAGGCTCGACGCTTCCACCTCCTGCTGGTGCTTCGCCAGCATCCCCTCCTCCTCCAGAAGGCGCGCCAGCTCCCGGAAAGCCTCCTCCGCCCGGCCCACCGCTTCCCGGGCGCCCGCCCGGTCCTGTGCCCGGAGCTTCCGCCGGGCCTCCCGCAGGGCGGCGTGGGCGGCAGCCTCCGGCCGCAGCGGCGAAGTGGCCTCCAGCCTGGTCAAGGCCCGGAGCACACGCTCGGCCTGTTCCGCGGACAGGGACACCTCCTCCAGCGCCCGGCCCAGCCCCGCAAGTTCCCGCTCCAGCGCACGGACGGTCCACGGGGGCACCTGCGATCCCTCAGGGCCGGGCGGCGCGCCCTGCTCCTGTGCCTGGGCCCGAAGCCTCCCGCGCGCCGCTTTCACCTCCGCCGCCAGCCGCGAAAGCTCCCGCCGGGCCAGCTCCGGGGTAGTCCTCGGGGAAGCCAGCGCGCCGGCTCCCTGCTGCACGTTCCGGGCGCTCCGCAGCGCCTCCCTCCAACCGCGCCAACGTGCTTCCCGTTCCCACTCCCGCGCCAGGTCCTGGAGCCTGCGGCCCTCCTGCCTCACCACCTCCGCCACCCGGCGCGCAGGGGTGTTCGGCAACGTGCTGCCGGAGACCAACAGATCCCACGCCACCGCGCACGCCGCCAGCGCCAGCACCGCCCGAGCCCGGGCAGGACGGAGGGGGATAGCCTCCCGCAACCGCACCTCAGCCGCGGCTCGGTGCACGTCCCGCAGGAAGTGATCTAAAAGCCGCGACGGACCCGCACCCCCGACCGCCACGTACGTGGCCATGCGGTCCTGCAGGGCGCAGCGCCGATCCAGCCAGTGCGCCGCCTCCAGCGCGGTGGGCCGCACGAGCAGCCGTGTGGCCAAGGCGACGACGCCGGCACCGGATGTCACCACCAGGAAAGCCCACTCCAACCGCGCCGAGTACGGAAGCACGAGGGTGCCCAACTGCGCCCCCAGGGCCGCCAGAAGCAGCCACACGGCCGCCGCCTCGCCCGCGTGCAACGCCCGCTGCCACGCAAGCCGCCGCCGGGCTGCCTGCAGCAGCCGGTCGGGACCCACCCTACACCCCCTCCCGTAGGCGCGGGATCCGGCGGCTCACCGCCCACAGGCTCAATACGCCCAAGCCCACAAACGAAGCCGCGCAGGTCGCCCGGGCCCAGCCCGGCGCCAGGGGCCGGACCGCGTGGGCCGGGTGCCACGGCCACGACCCCACGAGTCCCGCACCGGCCAGGAACGCCACGATCCCGCCCCACAGCAGCACCGACCGGGAGACTTCTGACTCCACGGCGACCCCGAGCCAGGTGGCGAAGCCGCCAAACCCCCAGCTGACCGCCAGCAGGACCGCGGCCTGCGCCAAGCTCTCCTGCCACGGGCCCGTCCGCAGGGCCTGCAGGAACAGCAGGACGGGCCAGGCCCCCGCGGTGCACACGGCAGCGAAGGCCGCGTTGCTCAGCGCCTTGCCCCACGCTATCTCTGCGGCGGAAAAGGGCGAAACCACAAGGTCCAGTACCCCTTTCTCCCCGGGGAACGCGATCTCTTCGCCCGCGGCGGCCGTGACCACGTAGACCACCACCACCAGTAAGCCCACCGACGCCACCCACATAGGAGAGTCCCCGCCCCGCTCGGGCCCCGTTCCAAGCAGTCCCAGCAGCCACAGGGCCGACACAAAGGCCGCCTGGACGGCCATCCCCTTGCGGGTCCCCAACCGCGCGCGTAGGTCTCCGCGGACGATGGCTAGGCTGTTCACGGAAGCTGCCCCACCACCACCAGCCACCCCCGACGACCGTCCGCCAGCGGGAGGGCCACCAGGGGACGGTCTTCCACTATAGTAGCCGCAGCGGGGTACACCCACCGCAACGACACCAGGGCGGGGTGCTGGGAATCCTGCTGTTCCCACCGCGACGCCACCCACTCGTCGGGCCCGTCGGACTTCTCGAGGGGGGCCTGTTGCCGGCCCCAGAACACCACGCCCTGGGGCGTCCCGGTTCCTCGGAAGACCACGCTCCCGCCGCGCGGCTGCACGGTCGGTACCGCCTCAGCTGCCTCCTCCACCTCCCAGTACAGCCGCACGCGCTCGCCCGCCCCTTGCCGTGCGCGGACGAGGACACGGTCGTCCAGGAAGCTGACCTCCGCCTCGGAAAACCCTCCCGAGGCAGCCACCGCGACGGCACGGGGCAGGGTGTACGTGTACAGGCCGGGGTACGGAGCCTGCGCGTAGCCCCAGCCGTAAGCTCTCCGCACCCCATCCGCCACCACCTCCACCCACGTGGCGTCCAGGGCCGTGGACCGCTGCCGCACCTCGTGTGCCACGGTGGGCATCCCCACGGCGCCGGCCGCCAGCACCGCCACCGCCAGCAACCAGCCCCAGGGAGTCCTGCCCGCCACCGCCAGGGAAACAAGCCACAGCGCCGCGAAGGTACCCAGCCCCACGGCAGCAGGACCAACTGGCGCCCGTGGCCGGACCTCAGGCTCGGGAGGTCCTTCCCGAAGGGTAGTCGGAGGCAGGGCGAGGTACCACAGGGGCGAGCCCGGTGGGACCTGCTGCGGATCCGCGGCCCACGCGTAGACCCGGCCCAGTCCCCTGGGTGCCCACGCCGCCACCACGTAGGCCCGCTCCACCACGGGCCGGGCGCCCGGCAAGAGGTGCAGCTCCCGCAAGGGGCCCGCGGCCACGGATCCCAGGCCGGAGAGTTCCACCACGCGTCCGGTGTGCTGGGCCGCGGACAGCCAGCCGGACAGGGGCGCGCCAGGAGCCAGCCAACCGGATGTCACCACCCGGCCGCCGTGGATCACCCACGCCTGCAGGGCGTGCCGCTGCGCGTCGTTCAGCCTGCGCTCGTCCAGCTCCTCCACCACCAGCAGGTCCAGGGAGGCGTACGCGGCCGCGCTTTCGGGAAGCACCTCCTCCCACAGGCGTGCCACCGCCCGGCGCCCGCCGGAAGGGACCTCGGGTGGGGGGGAGGGAGGGTTCTGGCCGAGGTAGCCCACCACGCTGGCCACCGCGCTTTCAGCCTGCGGCACGGCTTCCGCGGACGCCACCTCCGCTCCGTCCCCGGCCAGCAGGGCTACCCGCACCGGCCGGCGGGCGTCCACCACCAGAACTGGGAGCCGCCAGGTGGCCCGGCCCCCCTGGGGCAGGTCCACGGGGTAGCGTAGCCGGACCCGCTGGGCTCCGAACTCCTGCGGGACGTCTACCACCAGCCACCCGCTCACAGGCCGGTCTACCTCTGCTTCCACCGTGAGCGGGTTCCACGTGCCGAAGCGCACCCACCCGTCCCAGCCCAGGGCTGCGTGCACTGCGGGTGGCTCACCCGCTGCGGGCCAGACCTGCAGGAGGAGCAAGGCCGGTACGAGTAGGGCCAGCAGCCCGTACCGCACCGTCCGCGCGGGGCTCCGTGCCGCCGCCGTGGGGACAGTGCCGGATGTCGGGCTCACGCGTTTAACGCGCCTCCGGAGGGCAGCCGTACCGGCTGAGTGGAGCCGGCGGCCGCCCGAAACGCCCTACGAGGTGCTGGACTTGGCGTCCTTGGCGTCGGTCTTACGCTCGCCCTCGGACTTCTTCCCCTCGTCCGACTTGGCCGCGCCGTCCTTGGACCGCCGGTAGTCGGTGGTGTAAAACCCAGACCCCCTGAACACCAGCCCCACGGTTCCCAGGAGCCTGCGGGTGGTCCCTCCGCACCGCGGGCACGCCTCCGGGGGGCTTCCCACCGGCTGGAGCCGCTCGAACCTGTGGTCGCAACGGGTACACAAGTACTCGTAGATCGGCACGCGTGCTCCCTCCTCGAACTCCACGTCCTGCCGGACGCCGCTGTGGCTGTCGCGCGGTCGGAAAGATCTGCGGACAGCGCCTAACAGGGAGTTTACCACGCGCGCCCCCACCCCCGGTTACCGGCGCTCCAACCGCGCCACCCACACCGGCCCCGCGCGGTGGGCGAAGCCGGTGCCGAACGCCACCGCCCTGCCGGTCGGAGACCAAGCGGTCCCCACCAAGGCACCCGGGTCCGGGAACTCCAGGGCGTAGTCCGCTACCTGCAACCGGCTGGACCCGTCCGCATCCACGATCCAGACCGCGGCTCGCTCCCCGCTCTCCACCTCCGCGTAGCTCAGCTTGTCGCCCTGGGGCGACCAGCTCAGGCCCCACAGCCGTCCCCCGCGGGCCACTGTCACCGCTCTGCCTGAGCCCACGTGCTGCACCGCGAGAGCAGCCCCCTCCCCCTCCGCCACCAGGTAAGCCACCGTCCGGCCGTGGGGAGACAGCTGTGCCTGCAGGACGGTGGCAGAGAGGACACGGAGCTGCCGGCGGTCGGGGCCCGCCACCCGCACCCGCCAGAGCGCTACCGTCCTGCCCACCGCGTCCTCTGCTCGCGCGAACACGTACAGGCCGTCCGGGAACCAGCCCACGTCGTACAGGCTGGGGGCAGGGCCGAACAGCCGCCTGCGCAGCCCGCCCTCTGCGGACACCAGCCACAACCACACCCCGCGGGAGTCCACCACCGCGGCACCCCGGTCGCCCGCGGGGCTCCAGCGGAACGAGCGCACCACTCCGGGGAGGTCGACCCTGCGCGCCCCGCCCCGCGCCGGGTCCACCAGCCAGAGGCTGCCCCCAGAGAGGACCGCGATCCAGCGCCCGCTGGGAGACCAGTCCACCCACGTGGCGTGAGGTGCCGGGAGGATCCGGCGCTCGGCTCCGTCCAGACCCACCACCACCACGCCCTCCGGGGTCCCAAACGCCACGGACCGGCTGTCCGGCGACCACGTGGCGTTGCTGGTGGCCACTCGGTCGCTGACGCGGCGGGCCTCCACAACCCGCAGGGTGGCCACGGGCTCGGGCTTGGGGACCCGCCGTACGGCCACCTGGCAGGCGGAAGCCACGGGTATGACCACCAGGAGGATGGCAAGCCACCGGAGGGGTTGCGGCGTGGTAAGGGGACTCCGAGCCGGGCGGCTCACACCACCGGGTACTTACCCGCCGCCAGGTCCTGGATGAGGGTACGGACGTCCTGCAACTCGCGGTCCACCACTTCCCGGACCTGCCGCAGCACCCGGGTCCGTCGAACTCCGCGCTCCAGGATGACCTGGGCGGCGGCCACCTTCGGCCGGTCCACGGGCTCGCCGATCTGGCTGCACAGCCAGATGTAGCACTCCCGCACGCCCGGCACCTCTTCGTACACCCGCTGGGCGATCCGGTGCGTGAGGACCGTGTAGATCTTGCCCACGTGGGAGACGGGGTTCTTGCCCGCGGCAGCCTCGGTGCCCATGGGCCGGTTGAGGGCGATCACCCCGTTGACCTTGTTCCCGCGCCCTACCTGTCCGCTGTCCCCGCTCTCCGCAGAAGTCCCCGTGACCGACAGGTACACGCCGCCCAGGCCACGGCCCTCGACGTCCGCGTGGTTCAGGTACAGGTGGACGGCGGGCAGGCTGCACCGGGACCGCACGTACTCCAGCACCGCCTGCCGCATCTGCTCCTTCCGCCGGAAGTACGTGGTCTCGCTGTCCACGAAGCGGTCCACGAACGCCACCGCCACCGTGAGGTGCAGCTCGCGGTCCGTCCGCACCCCCATCACCTTCACGTCCTCCCCCGCCTCGGGGAACTCTTTCTTGAAGGCCGGGGAGTTGATGTACCGTTCCGTCTCCAGCACCACCCGCTCCGTCTCCGTAAGCGGCCAGTAGCCCACCGCCGCGGAGGTGTCGTTGGCGCCGATCTCCTCCCGGTGGAAGATGTCCACCAGCTCCGGAGAACCCGGCTTGATCTGGATGTCGTACTCCACGTGCTGCTCCGGGTCCACGAACCGCAGGTTCTCCCGGATCCACCGCTTGGCGGTGCGGATGGCCAGCTCGGGGATGGGGATCTCCACGTCCCCCACCCGGTAGGTCGCCCGATCCCCGAAGATCAGCCGCATGGGCTGGGTCACCCGGCCGCCCCCGAACCGGACCTCCGCCTCCCCGGCCACGAGGAAGGCCTTGTCGATGTTGTGGTGCAGGATGGTCCCCACCTTCTCGAGGTAGGTCTTGCTGAGCTCCACGGAGACCTGCTCCATGATGGCGTCGCAGATGGAGTCGGGGTGGCCCACTCCCTTGCGCTCCACCAGCTCCACCTGGTGCTCGGACACGGGCAGGCCCGGCAGCGCCTCCACGAGGATGTTCCGCACCCTGCGACCTCCTGACCTCGGTTTCTCGGTTGCCGCTTCGGTGTCCGCCCGGACGGGACCATCCGGGCACGCCACCATGGTAGCGTCGCCCTCGCCGGTTTCCAACACTCACCAGCGGCGCCGCCGTGGGACGAACCACCGCACCAGCACGACTCCCGCCACGAACCCGCCCACGTGGGCCCAGAACGCCACCCCGCCCCCCACCTGGGTTGGCACGCCCAGGGACGCCAGCCCGTAGAGGAGCTGCAGGAGAAACCACAGGGGCAGAAACAGCACCGCGGGCACTTCCGCCAGCTGGGTGAAGAACCCCAGGGGGACCAGGGCCAGGATCCGCGCGTGGGGGAACAGGACCAGGTAGGCGCCCAACACCCCGGCGATGGCACCGCTGGCGCCTACCATGGGCACGGGGGAAGCGGGTTGGAAGGCCACCTGCAGCCCGGCGGCCGCGAGGCCACTGAGCAGGTAGAAGACCGCGAACCGGCCGTGGCCCATGGCGTCCTCCACGTTGTTCCCGAAGATCCACAGGTACAACAGGTTTCCCAGGAGGTGGAACCACCCCCCGTGCAGGAACATGGAGGTCACCAGGGTGAAGTACGGCGGGTCGGGGCCCAGAAGGCGCGCGGGGACGACCCCAAACGTGCGGAAGAACTCCGCCAGCTCGTCGGGTGGCAAGCCCAGCTCGTACAGGAACACCAGGACGGAGGTGGCCAGGATGCTCAGCATCACCACCGGTGGCCGACGGGCGGGCACGCTGTCGCGCAGAGGGATCAAGGGTCAGGCTCCGGCTGGGCGGGGTCTACGAGGTCCAGGAGGCTGCCTCCACACCCTCGAGGTCCGCCACCGCCAGCAGAATCTCTTCCCGGCTTGCGTGCGGCGGCAGGCGGACGCCCAAGTGTAGGTTCACCTTCCCGTCGCGCCCCGCTTCCATCTGTACGCTCTCGATGTTGGCCCTGTGCTTCCCCAGCAGCGTGCCGAGGGTCCCCAGCTGCCCCGGCCGGTCCACCATGGTGACCGCCAGGGTCCCGAGGCCCGTGGCACGGCGGGGCAACCAGCGTTCCACCCGTGGGAACAGGTACAGCACCGCCCACGCCAAGGCCGTGGCCACCAGGGCCACCGGGTAGAACCCGCTCCCCACCGCAGTGCCGATGGCCGCCACCATCCACAGACTCGCCGCGGTGGTCAGGCCTCCGACCCCCGTGGGGTGGCGCCAGATGGTCCCGGCGCCGATGAACCCGATCCCCACCACGATGTTGGAGGCGATCCGCGCAGGGTCCGCCCCGCTCCCGAAGAACCCATAGAGGCTAATCAGGGTGAAGGTGGCCGCGCCGAGGGCCACCAGGATGTGGGTACGGAACCCCGCGGGCTTCTCCAACACTTCCCGCTCGATGCCGATGATGCCGCCCAGCACCACCGCCAGGAAGAGCCGGACCACCAGTTCTGCGGGATCCACCACGGACCGCCAACCCCTGCCCCTAGAAGTTCCGCTCGCCCACCCATCGTAGGATGTCGCGGTAGGTGAGGGCAAGGACGAGCAGCAGCAGCAGGGCGAAGCCCACCAGGTGCACGTAGCCCTCCCGGCGCGGGTCCACCGCCCTGCGCCGCACCGCTTCCACCAACAGGAACGCCAGGCGCCCACCGTCCAGGGCCGGCAGGGGGAGGAGGTTGAACAGGCCGATCATCACGCTCAGAAACGCGGTCATGAACAGGTAGGAGTCGAAACCCACCTGTGCCGCGTCCCCCAACAGCCGCACCGCACCCACCGGGCCCGCCAGCTCCTGCAGCACGTCCCCGGACCCCACCAGGCGCACGAGTCCGATCACCATCTCCCGCATGGATCGCACCGTTTGCTGCACACCCCACAGCAGGGCCCGGTGCGGGGCCAGGCGCTCCCGCTCCACCGCGGGCGTGATCCCCGTGATCCCCACCCCCAGGCGCGGATCCAGACGCGGCGTGACCGTGACCTCGAAGCGCCTGCCGGACCGCTCCACGGACAGGCGCAGGGCCCGGCCCGCGCTGCGGTGGATGGTACGCACCATGGTCTGCCCGTCGGGGAGGGGCACGCCGTCGATGGCCACGATCCGATCCCCGGGCCGCAGCCCGGCCTCCGCAGCCGGCCAGCCGGGCCGCACGGTGGCCACCACGGTGGTGACCCGTCGGGGCAGCCCGTAGGCCCACGCGGCGGTCGCCACCAGGAGCACCGAAAGCAGCACGTTCATACAAGGACCCGCGGCCACGACGGCGATCCGGGTCCACACGCCCTTGCTGCGGAAGGCGTCCGGCCCTGGCTCCTCCTCGAAGTCCTCCCCCGCCAGGCGCACGTAGCCGCCCAGGGGGAAGGCGTTCAGCCGGTACTCCGTGCTGCCCCTCCGGCTGCGCCACAGGGGCGGCCCGAAGCCCACCGCGAACGCCCGCACGCCGACCCCCGAAGCCTTCGCCACGAGGAAGTGGCCCAGCTCGTGGGCGAGGATCATCAGGCCGAAGGCCACGATGGCCAGCAACATGGACATCACAGGCTCCTCACCAGCGCCCGCGCCCAGCGGTCCGCCTCCAGGATCTCCTCCAGAGTGGGGCGGGGACGGGGTTCGTGCAAGTCCATGGCCGCCCGGACCAGTTTCGGGATCCGGCCGAAGGGCACCTCCCGGTCCAGGAAGCGCTGTACGGCCACCTCGTTGGCCGCATTCAGGACGGCGGGGAGGGTCCCCCCCACGGCCAGCGCCTCATAAGCGTACCCCAGACAGGGGAACCGCCGCAGGTCGGGCGGCTCGAAGGTCAGGGTGTGCGGGACCGTCCAGTCCAGGCGGCCGAATCCCGGGGGCAGGCGGTCCATCCCGCTCAGGGCGTACTGGATGAACAGCCGCATGTCGGGCCGGCTGAGGTGCGCGAGGCTGGAGCCGTCCACGAACTCCACCATCCCGTGCACCACGCTCTGGGGGTGGATCAACACCTCGATGCGCTCCGGCGGGAGGTCGAACAGCCACCGCGCCTCGATGACCTCCAGGGCCTTGTTCATCAGGGTGGCGGAGTCCACGGTGATCTTAGGCCCCATGCGCCAGGTGGGGTGCTGCAGCGCCTCCTCCGGGGTAGCGGCCTCCATGGACTCCAGGGAGCGTCGCAGGAAGGGACCGCCGGAGGCGGTGAGCACGATGCGGCTCACGCGGTCGCGCCGCTCGGCCCGCAGGCACTGGTAGATGGCGCTGTGTTCGCCGTCCACGGGCACGATCCGGGCGCCGCACGACGCCGCCCGCTCCCGCACCAGCTCGCCCGCGGCTACCAGGGTCTCCTTGTTGGCCAGGGCCACCTCCTTGCCCGCCTCGACCGCGGCCAGGCTGGGCAGGAGCCCCGCCACACCCACCACCGCTACCAGGACCACGTCCGCGGACGGCCAGCGGGCTACCTCTTCCAGCGCCTGGGGGCCCACCAGGAGCTCGCCGTGCCAGTCCGCGGCCATCTGCCGGAACTCCTCCACCGCCTGCGGGTCGGTGAGGGCCACCGCCTCCGGCTGCCAGCGCACGGCCTGCTCCGCTAGGGCGGCTGCGTCCCGCCGGGCAGCCAGGGCCACGACCCGCACCCGCCCTGCCAAGGCTTCCACCACCTCCAGGGCCTGCCGGCCGATGGAGCCGGTGCTGCCCAGGATCGCCACCCGCCGCGCGGGCCCGCCGGCCTTCACAGCCCGCCCGTCCACGCCGCGAACACGTAGTAGGCCACCACGCCCGAGAACAGGAGTCCGTCGAACCGGTCCAGCACGCCGCCGTGGCCTGGGAGCACCACACCGGAATCCTTGGCCCGGGCCTCCCTCTTCAGCGCGGACTCCCACAGGTCGCCAAGCTGCCCGCTGAGGGCGCACAAGAGCCCGCCCGCCACCACCCACGCCCCGGGCAGTCCGAAGTACGCGCCCGCGGCCGCCGCGCCCGCAAGCCCCCCTGCTACGCCGCCCAGGGCTCCCTCTACCGTCTTGTTGGGACTGAGATCCGGGGCTAGCTTCCGCCGGCCCAGGGAGCGGCCCACGAAGTACGCGGCGCTGTCCGCGCACCAGGTGCTGGTCAGCACCAGGAAGGTGACCGCCATCCCCTCGGGCAGTTGCCGGAGCAGCACCCAGTGGGCGCCGAACAGCCCCACGTACACCGTCCCCAGCGCCGCGCCGGCGGCGCTGCCCAGCACCCGGCCCCGGCGGGCAGCGAGTTCGCTCGCGAGGGCCAGCAGCACCACCAGGGTGACGGCACCCAGAGCCCAGCGCGCGCCCGCCTGCGCCGCCAGGGGGAGCGCCCCGGCCCCGAGGATCCCCAGCGTCCAGGGGGAGCCGTAACCCGCCCGCTGGGACAGGCTGTAGAACTCCCACGCGCCGATTGCCACCACCACGCCCGCAACCACCGCCATCGCCCACCCGCCGGCCCAGACGGTCACCACCGCCACGGGAATGCCCACCGCAGCGGTCACCAGACGCTTACCCAGCATCCAGCCCCCCGAACCGGCGGATGCGGTTCTGGTAGTCCCGGATGGCCTCCACCAGGGCCCGCCGGTCGAACTCCGGCCACAGGACGTCCGTGAAGTGCAGCTCTGCGTACGCGGACTGCCACACCAGGAAGTTGCTCAGCCGCTTCTCGCCCGCGGTGCGGATGATCAGGTCGGGGTCCGGCAGCGGGTACGTCTGCAGCCGGCTCGCCAGCTCCGCTTCCCCGATGGCGTCGGCCTGCAGCTCGCCCCGGCAGACCGCCGCGGCCAGGGCGCGGGCCGCCTGCACGATCTCCGCCCTCCCCCCGTAGTTCAGGGCCCCCACCAGGTGCAGCACCTCGTTGCCCGCGGTGGACTCCTCCGCGTAGCGGATGGCTTCCTGCAGGCTGGGGGGGAACTCAGAGCGGTCGCCGATGACGTGCACGCGAACCCCGTTGCGGGCCAGCTCCGGAGTCTCCTCCCACAGCACCTGCTCGTACAGGGCGCACAGGGCTTCCACCTCGTCCCTGGGCCGACGCCAGTTCTCCGTGCTGAAGGCGAACAGGGTCAGCACGCGGATCCCCAGCTCCACGGCGGCCTCCACGGTCCGGCGGATCGCCGCCCGACCGGCCCGGTGGCCCTCCACCCGGGGCAGGCCGCGGCGGACGGCCCACCGGCCGTTGCCGTCCATGATGATGGCCACGTGCACGGGCAGCCGCGCGGGGTCCAGGCCGAGGGCACGCAGTCCTTCGTCGTCCAGCCGTTGGGGGGTCGAGGGGCTGGTCACGGGCGGTGCGGGCCGGCCGGGCCTTCGCTCCTGGGCCGCCGCAGCCGCACGTACCGCTCCCAGGCCACCACCAGCTCCACCTCACCCGCGGCGGTGGCCCGTTGCCGGACCACCCGCTGTACCCCGCCCGCGGGTGCGCTCTGCGGCGGAGACGTGGTGCGGATCCGGGGCGTCCACCCGGCCGCTCGCAGCTCCTCGAGGGCTTCTGCCAGGGTCAAAGCGACCACGTCCGGCGGGGAGCCCATCACACCTCCAGGATCTCCGCTTCCTTCTTCTGGAGGAGCGCGTCGATCTCCGCGATGAACCGGTCGGTGAGCTTCTGCAGCTCCTCCTGCGCCCGCCGCGCCTCGTCCTCGGAGATCTCCCGGGCCTCCTCCAGCTCCTCCAGGGTTTCCCGGGCCTCCCGGCGGACGTTGCGCACCGCCACCCGCCCTTCCTCCGCGTGCTTGCGGGCCACCCGGACCAGCTCCCGCCGCCGTTCCTCCGTGAGCGGAGGGATGGGCACCCGCAACACCACCCCGTCGGAGCTGGGCACCAGACCCAGCTCGCTCTGCAGGATGGCCTTCTCGATGGCCTTGGTGGCGTTGCGATCCCACGGCTGGACCACCAGCAGCCGTGGCTCCGGCACCGAGATGGTGGCCAGCTGGTTCAGAGGCACCTGGGTGCCGTAGTACTCCACCTTGAGGTGCTCCAGCAGCGCCGGGCTGGCCCTCCCCGTGCGCAGGGTGGCCAGCTCCCGCGCGGTGGCCTCCACCGCCTTCTGCATCCGCGCCCGCGCGTCCTTGAGCACGTCCTGGATCACGGCGCACCTCCGATCAGGGTGCCCACGTGCTCGCCCCGCACGATCCGCTCTAGGTTTCCGGGTTCCTGCAGGTTGAACACCCAGATGTCCAGGCCGTTGTCCATACACAGGGACACCGTGGTGGTGTCCATCACCTGCAGCCCCCGGTTGATGTACTCCAGGTAGGTCAGGCGGTCGAACATGATGGCGTCCCGGTGGACCCGCGGGTCCTTGTCGAACACCCCGGGCACCCGGTTCTTGGCCATCAGCACGGCCCCCGCCTCGATCTCGATGGCCCGCAGGGCCGCGGTGGTGTCCGTGGTGAAGTACGGGCTGCCGGTGCCCGCGGCGAACAGCACCACCCGCCCCTTCTCCAGGTGCCGGATGGCCCGCCGGCGGATGAACGGCTCGGCGATCTGGTGCATGGCGATCGCGGTCTGGACCCGGGTCTCCAGCCCGTGCCCCTCGAGGACCTCCTGCAGCGCCAGGGCGTTGATCACCGTGGCCAGCATGCCCATGTAGTCCGCGGTGACCTTGTCGATCCCCAGCAGGCGGCTCATCTCCGCTCCCCGGACGATGTTCCCGCCGCCCACCACCAGGGCCACCTGTACCCCCAGTTCGTGTACCGCCCGGACCTCCCGGGCCACCACCCGTAGGACCTCGGGGTCCACGATGAAACGACCGTCCCCGCTCAGCTCCTCCCCGCTGAGCTTGAGGACGATGCGGCCGTACCGAAGCCCCGCCACGCCTGTGCCGCCTGGGTCCGCAGGCTCCCCCAGCCCGGAGCCGGGCAAGCTAGTCGCTTGCCTCCCCGAGCTTGAAGCGGGCGAACCGGCGGACGACGATGTTCTCCCCGGTGCGGGCCACCACCTCCGCGATGCGATCCCGCACCTTCTTGCTCTCATCCCGGATGAAGGGCTGCTCGAAGAGCACCACCTCCTCCAGCCACTTCCCCAGCTTCCCCTCCACCGCCCGTTCTACCGCGGCCGGCGGTTTGCCCTGCAGCTGCTGGGCCAGCTGGGCCCGGGCGATCTCCCGCTCCCGCTCCAGCTCCGCCTCCGGCACGTCCTCCCGTCGCACGTACCGGGGGTCCCGGGCCGCGATCTGCAGCGCCAGGTCCCGCACCAGCTGTCGGAACTCGTCCGTGCGGGCCACAAAGTCCG
>JBKBVM010000269.1:0-2060 GCA_046289555.1 bacterium | reverse complement strand
AGGTGGCGCATCTTGCGGGGGTAGACCTCCGCCGCCGCGGCGAGACCCTGTCCGTGGAGGAATTCGCCGCGGTGGCGCGCGCCCTGGCGGGCTGATCACGCGGGCTCTGTCGGCCGTGGGATGCTGGCACTGTGACTTTCGGGGATGCGCAGCTTCCGTTCGGGTCGAGGGAGGACCGATTGGGCCGGGCAGGGTCTGCGCTACATCACCAGAATCGAGGTTTGAGCACCATAAGGAGCAGTGAGGCGAGGGGCAGGATCGTGGCCACGAGGCCCCAGAAGTACCACCGGTGCAGAACGTGAAAGAACGTCTCAGACGGTTGCCCGCCAGGTGCTCCGGGGTTCGACGACAGGTAGGTCATCCGATCCTGGGGAACCTGCGAGGCTCAACAGCGCAAGCACCGTGCTTGCCACGAGGATCTCTGAAAGTAACACCTTCGTGCTGGTGTGCGTCGGTCGTCGTCCGCGAACAGGGTCCCTCGGGGAGGGCGGGTTACGGGGAGGGCAAGGGTGCGCCCGAAAGCCAGCGCAGACGGCGGGCGTAGTCCAGCCCGACCCGGACCACCAGGTCGGCGTGCGCCTCGGGCCTTTGCCGCGCGGCCACAGCCCCCACGCCCAGCATGTCCCGCACCGCTGTGGCCAGGGCGGCGTCGCCTCGGGTGGAGACCACGGCGGTGTAGGGCTGGCCCTCCCGGTCCGGTTCCACGCGCAGCACCCGGAACCCCATGCGCTGGAGCCGCTCCGCGGCCTGAAGGCCCGTGCCAGGTACACCGCTGGCGTTGCGCACTTCCACGGTGGTGCGCGCGACCTGCTCCGGCGGGAGTCCGTAGAACATCTCCAGCACCAAGGCCCGCACCCGCTCCGGGTCAGGGTCCCAGAACAGGGGCGCGAAGTCGCCGGGCAGGGTCTCCGTGCGGATCCGGTCCGGCGCCAGCCGACTGAGGAACCAGCCGAGGGTGGCCACCTCGTGGGGGGTGAGGTTCGTCTGCGTGTTCTCCGCCACCGCCCGGAGGATCTGCGGCGCCCGCAGCCAGGTCTGCGGTTCCTTCAAACGTTGGAACAGCGCCTGCACCACCTTCTGCTGCCGCTGCACGCGCCCGATGTCCCCCAGGGGGTCGTGGCGGAACCGGGCGTAGCCCATGGCCTGTTCCCCGGACAGCAGCTGGCGGCCCTTCTTGAGGTCGATGCGCAGGCCCGCCCACCAGTCCTCGTAATGCAGGTCCCGCTCAACCTCCACCCACACCCCGCCGACCGCGTCAATGAGGCGCGCGAAGGACTGGGGCCCCAGCTTCACGTAGCGGTGGACGCGGACGCCCAGCAGCTGCTCTACGGTCCGGACGGTGAGCTCGGGACCGCCGAGGGCGTACGCGGCGTTGATCTTCCACCACCCTCGGTGCCCTGGGATGGCTGCCCGGGTGTCCCGGGGAATGGACAGGAAACTGGCGGTGCGGGTCGCGGGGTCAAAGCTGGCCAGCAACAGCGCGTCCGAACGAGCCAGGTTCACCGGCTGGCGCCGGTTGTTGAGGGTGACGTCGACCCCCATGACCAGCACGTTGACCCGCTGCCGGAGCTGCAGGGGGAACGCCATGCGGCCGTCCCGGGTGCTCCAGCCGGTCCGCGCCAGCACGGTCCCCGCAGACGCCACGAGGAAAGCTACCAGCAGGCCGAACAGGAGTGGGACCACCCAGCGGACGATGCGCCAAAGCCAGGCCCGGCGCACGGCCGTAGGCGTCTGAACAGGGCACCGTTCCGGAGCCTGCACGGCTCCCCACTATACCGCAAACGGGGCCCGGGCTGAAGAGGTCGAGCACCCGTTCGGTAGGAATCTTGGGCTCGTGTGGGGAAAACCGTGGCCGGTGCGCGGCACCACGGGGGACCTGGGTTGACCAGCGAGCCGCCGCGGGTGGTAGGCGGTGGGCACGGGACGGCTTCCGGTGTCCGGAGGACCCGGAGGCCGTCCTCGTTTGTGGAAAGGAGCGGGGCCCGGTGAAGGAGCTCAAGCTGAACGCGTACGCGAAGGTGAACCTGAGCCTGGACGTGCTGGCCCGTCGCCCCGACGGT
>JBKBVM010000268.1:0-2091 GCA_046289555.1 bacterium | reverse complement strand
GCTTCGTGTACCAGAAGGGCGCGGAGGAGCTCATCGAAGCGGTCCGGGAGCAGGTGCGGCAGGCGGTGGAGCGGTGCCGCAAGCAGGGCCAGACGGAGTTCGGGGCGGTGCGGTCTGAGATCCGCGACCAGGTGTCGCGGTTCGTGTACGAGCGCACCGGCCGTCAGCCTATGGTGCTGCCCCTCCTGGTGGAGGTCTAGCTCCCCTCCGCAGGAACAGGGCCCCGCACCGCCGAACCCCTTTTCGAAGTCGGACGCAGCGGACGACGGAGCAGCCGATGCCGCAGACGTGGCACCTCGCCCTCGTGGGGATCGTCCAGGGCCTCACGGAGTTCCTGCCCGTCAGCAGTTCCGCCCACCTGGTGTTCGCGGAGGCGGTGCTGGGGCTGCCCCGCGCAGGCGTGCTGCTGGAAGCGGTGGTACACCTGGGCACTGTGGGCGCGGTGCTGCTCCTCTACGGCCGCGACCTCGCCGGGGTCCTGGCCGCGTGGCTGCGCCGCCCGCTGGACCTTGGGGGACCGGGCCGGCTGGTCTGGCTGCTGGCCTGCACCAGCCTCGTCACCGGCGGGCTGGGGTTCGCGTTCCGCGAGCCTCTGGAGGCCAGTTTCGCTTCGGTGCGCTGGACCGCTTTCCAGCTGGTCGTGACCGGGCTGGTCCTGTGGGTGGCCGGAGAGCGGTCCCGGCGCCGCGCGGAGGAGATGACCTGGCAGGACGCGGGCTGGATCGGCCTGGCACAGGCGGTGGCCATCGTCCCCGGGATCTCCCGGTCCGGGATCACCATCGCCGCAGCGCTGTGGCGCGGGCTGGCACGGGAGGAAGCAGCCCGCTACTCCTTCCTCGCCTCGGTCCCGGCCATCCTCGGGGCTGCGGCTTTCTCGGTGGGTAAGGAGTGGGAGGCCGCAGGGTCGATCGGGTACACCCCTGCGGCGATGCTGGTGGCGTTTTCCACGGCCCTCGCTTCCGGCGCTGCGGCCATCGTGTGGCTGGTGAACGTACTGCGCCGCGGCCGCCTGCGGGCCTTCTCGTACTACTGCTGGGCGGTGGGAGGCGCGGTGTTCGTGGCCAGCGTGCTCGGGGGGGTTCGGTGAGCCGCAGGGCCCTCGCGCGGAAGCCAGCGCCGAAGCTGCGGGCCCGCCGTCGCAGGACCGGAGCCGGCCGGGTGGTGCGGCTCGCAGGCGCCGTCTGCCTGGTGGCCGCCGTGCTGGCCGCACTGAGCCTCCTTCCGGGCGCCGGGGGCCTGGTCCCGCGCCACCTGCGGGCCTGGGAGCGGTTCCTGTTCGGGAACCACGCGTGGCTGGCCCCCGCTCTGTTGGCCCTGGCTTCCCTCGTCCTCCTGGCGGTGGAGCGTCCGAGGCTGACCCGGCGGCTGGTGGGCCTGATGGTGCTGGCAGCGGCGCTGCTGGCGGGCGAACACGCCCGCACGGCCGCGGGGTGGCAAGCGGGACTGGCGGGCGAGGGCGGTGGGCTTTTGGGGGCCGCGCAGGCCTGGGTCTGGCAGCGCCTCGTGGGCCCGTGGGGGCCTTGGGCGGGCGCAGCGGTGACCGCGCTGGTGGGGCTGGTGCTGGTGACCCGGGCGAGTCCCGTCACGCTGCTGGAAGCGGGGGCCCGGGCGCTGGTGCGGGGTACTCTTGCCTTCCGGCACGTGCTGTCCCACGCAGCGCGACGGGCGACGCGGGTGGGTTCGGAAAAGTGGGTGCGGGCGGTGGCGTGGGGCGTGGCGGTGCTGGAGCGCGTGAGGGAACGCCGCAGCGGAAAACTGGCGCCGGTAGAAGACGTCCCGCCGCCCCCCTTCGTGGCGGAAGCCGTTGCCGAAGGGCCACCGCCCGAGCACGCCTCCGCACCCGGACCACACGAGGAGGCACCGCAGGAAGAGAAGCCGAGACGGCGTGAGCGTAAGTTCCGCCAGTTCCATCAGGAGCCCCTGCCCCTGGACCTCCCTGAGCCCGCCCCCGCCACGGGGCCGTGGAAGCTCCCTCCGCTGTCGCTCCTGGACCCGCCGCCGCCGTCCCGCAGCCGGACCCGTCTGGACCCCCAGGAGGTGGCCCGGAGCCTGGAGGCCACGCTGAAGTCCTTCGGGGTGGAGGCGCGGTGC
>JBKBVM010000267.1:0-2110 GCA_046289555.1 bacterium | reverse complement strand
GTCCCGGTCCTGGATCATCCACGTCACGTGGACCCTCACAAAGTCCCGCAGCTTGTCCAGGGCCGGCCGGGGGGACCGGACCACCGCCTCCACCGCCTCCAGCATGCGCTCCTGGCAGCGGCGGGCGATCTCGTACAGCAGGGACTCCTTGCTGTCCATGTAGTGGTACAGGGAGGCGGTCTCCAGGCCCAGGGCCCGCGCCAGGTCGCGGATGCTGGTGGCGGAGTACCCCTTGGCGTGGAACAACCGCGCCGCCACCTCCAGGAGGCGATCCCGGTTGGCACCCCCACGGCTCCGGGGTTGAGTCGACCGATCGATCGTTAGGCCATCTCGGCGCGGCACGACACGCTCCTGACCCGCCCGGCCCTATCATACCGGACGGGCGGGCTGGCTAGGGCGCCTTGCCGAGGGCCGCCTGCACCGCTTCCACCAGTTCCCGGAGCGTGTACGGCTTGCGCAGAAACCCCGCCACCCCCCGCCGCAGGATGCTGGCCGCGGTCCCCTCGTCCATGTATCCGCTGCTCACCAGCACCCGCACGTCCGGGTCGATGCTCCGTAGAGCGTCGAACACCGCCCGGCCGTCCATCCCGGGCATCACCATGTCCAGGATGACCAGCTGGACGTTCCCCGCATGCTCCCGATACAGGCGGACGCCGTCCACCCCGCTAGTGGCCACCAGCACCCGGTAGCCCCGCCGGGCCAGCGCGTCCCGGATGAGCTGACACAAGGCCTCCTCGTCGTCCACCACCAGCAGGGTGGGGCCCTGTGGCTCTTCCATGGCCCCGGCCTCCGGCTGAGGCCACAGCTGGGGCCGCGGATTCGGGGGACCCGAGGGGGGCGCCAGCAGGAGCCGGTGCAAGGGGCTTTCGGCCGCAGTGCGGCCGGCCTCGCCCACCGGCCAGGGCGTGGGGCGGCGGTACGGCATACACCTCCGTTAGGAGCAACAACGGTGCCACCCGGCGCGGTCCGAACCAGCGGGAAAATTGTGGTAGCGGGGGCAGGATTTGAACCTGCGACCTCCGGGTTATGAGCCCGGCGAGCTACCAAGCTGCTCCACCCCGCGTCGCCACAGTCTAGTATAGCCAGCGGCCCGCTCCGGTCAAACCTGCTCACTCGTACCGCAGGGCCTCGATGGGGTCCAGGAGGGCAGCCCGCCACGCGGGGTACACGCCAAAGGCCACTCCGACGAGGACGGAGAAACTGAAGGCCAGCACCACCACCGGCACCGCCGCGGCGGCGGTGGGCGGCTGGTCCAGCAGCCGCGCGGCGATGACCCACGAGGCCACGAGTCCCAGTCCCATGCCCAGCACGCCGCCCACCAGGCTGATGGCCACCGCCTCCACCAGGAACTGCGCCAGGATGTCCCACCGCTTGGCACCCACCGCCTTGCGGATGCCGATCTCCCGGGTCCGTTCCGTCACGGACACCAGCATGATGTTCATGATCCCGATGCCCCCGACCACCAGGGAGACCGCGGCAATCGAGGACAGCGCCACCGTGAGCACCCGCAGGATGGCGTCCAGGGCACCGAGGAACTGACTCTGGGTGAGGACCGTGAAGTCCTCCTCGCCGTGCTCGCGGCGGAGCACCCGCTCCACCTCCCGCTGCGCCCGAAGGACGGAAGCCGTGTCCTGCGCCTTCACGAACAGAAACGAGGCGTAGTTCACCGAGAACAGCGCCTGAGCGGAGCTGAAGGGAATGTAAGCGCGGTCGTCCAGATCCACGCCCAGCACCTGGCCCTGGGGGTGCACGACGCCCACCACCTCGAAGGCGCGGCCGTTGATCACCACGCGCCGCCCCAGGGCCAGCTCCGGGGATCGGAACAGCCGACGGGCCAGGGCCGGACCCAGGACCACCACCCGCTTGCGCCGCTGCTCGTCCGCCTCCGAGAGGAACCGGCCCAGCTGCAGGCGCAGGGCCCGCACCTGCAGGTAGCTGGGGGTGGTCCCGATCACGGTGGTCACCTCCCGCCGGCCACCGCCCGTCACCTCGATGGAGGTCTGCAGCCACGGCGCCACGCCCGCCACCGCCCGGGCCTCCCGCTGGATGGCCTGGGCGTCCGAGAACGTCAGGGTGAACCGGCCCTCCTGGGTGGCGAACTGCTGGCCCT
>JBKBVM010000266.1:0-2114 GCA_046289555.1 bacterium | reverse complement strand
CGCACCAGTGGGTCCTCGGGACAGGCGGCGGAGGTCCCGGTAGGGAGGGCAGCTTACGGCCAGCTGCTCGCCGCGTTCTGGCGGGCGCTCGGCTGGCGGGGGGTGGAGCCGGGAGAGCCGGGTCTGGTGCTCCTGGGAGCCCAGGGAGGACCGGCGCGCTTGCTGTTCCTCCGCACCAAGGACCGGGCGTTGGGCGCCCGGAGGGTTTTCGTGGACGACGGCTCCAGCTGGGTGGAGGAGGCGCGCGCGTTGCTGGCGCGGTACCGGTTCGCGTACATCTACGGCTATCCGTCCGCGCTGCACGAGCTGGCGTCGCACGCTCCGGAGCTGCGGCGACCGCCGCGGGTACTGGTGGCCACGGGTGAGCCCCTGTTCGGCTTCCAGAGGAGGGCTATACAGGAGGCGTTCGGGGCGCCGGTAATGGAGGAGTTCGGGTGCACGGAGATCGGAGGGGTCGCGTTTGAGTGCCCTCGAGGATCCCTGCACCTGGTAGCGGAGCAAGTGTGGCTGGAAGCAGAGCCAACCGCAACGCTGGCCACCTCCCTCGTACGCCGGCCGGTGCCACTCCTCCGCTACCCTCTGGACGAACCTGTCTCTGAAGAAGGAGGCAGGTGCACGTGCGGCCGCGCTCTCCCGCGGGTGGGGCTCCCGCGCCGACTGTCGTTCGCCTGGCGGGCTTTCGAAGCCTGCACGGAGCTAGCCGCGGCAAGGGCGCCACTTCCGGCCCGGTTCACGGTGGCGTTCCACGGCACCTGGACGCTGCGAGCGGAAGAAACGGACCGTGTGGGACTGGAAGCGTTGCGTGCGGCCATGGACCGGCTGGGGCTGGAGACGCGGGTGGCGGTGGTGGAACGGCTGCCGCGGAGCGCGGCAGGCAAGTTCCGGTACCTGGAGGCTTCCACGTGAAGAAGGTGCTGCTGGTGACCAACGACTTCCCGCCCATGCCGGGCGGGTGTTCCCGTTACTACGAGCGCCTGTGCCAGCAGGTGCCGGAGGGGTCCCTGGAGGTCCTGGCACCCCGGCTTCCCGGCTGGGAGCGCGTGGATGCCGAGCTGCCCGTGCGTGTCCACCGGAGGAGCGTCCCCACCAGCCCCAAACTCCTCCCCCGCCTCGCCCAGTGCGTCCTCCTCGCGTGGCACGCAGCCCGGCTGATACGCCGTGGTGGCTTCTGCGCGGTGCACCTCGGTCACCTCTACCAGCTCCCCCTTGGGGTCCTGATGCGCTGGCTGTTCGGCCTCCCGTACGCGGTCTACCTGCACGGCGGGGAGTCGCCCGGTCTGCTGAGGTGGCGCGTGGCCCGGGCCCTTTTTCGGGGCTGGTTGCGCGGCGCGGCGGCGGTGGCGGTGAACAGCGAGTTCACCCGCTGCCACTTCGTGGAGCTGGGGTTCCACCTGCCCCGTACGGTGCGCCTACCCCCCACAGTGGATCCCCGGCGGTACCAGGCGCCAGCGGATGCCCGGCAACGCCTGCGCGGGCTCCTCGGTCTGGACAGGTACTTTGTGGTGTTGAGCGTGGGACGGCTGGTGGCCCGCAAGGCACACGACCTACTCCTCCACGCGGTGGCGCGGCTCGTCCAGGAGGGAGAGCCCGTGGCAGCTGTGCTGGTCGGCGAAGGCCCGCAGCGGGCTCGCCTGGAGGCCGTGGCCCGCGAGCTGGGGATTGCGGAGCGGGTACGGTTCGCGGGGTTTGTACCGGATGACGCGCTGCCGGACTACTACGCAGCCGCAGACGCCTTCGTGCTCCCCAGCCGCAGGCTGCCGGAACGGGACGGGGTGGAAGGGTTCGGGATGGTGTTTCTGGAGGCCGGTGCAGCTGGCCTCCCGGTGGTAGGTGCCGCTACCGGCGGCATTCCGGAGGCGGTGGAGCACGGCAAGACGGGGTTCCTGGTGCCGCCGGACGACTCGGACAGCCTGGCCGGTGCCCTGAAGCGGCTCGCCCGCGACCCCGAGCAGGCCCGGAGGATGGGGGAGGAAGGGCGGCGGCGTGCCGGGCAGGACGCCCGCCAACCGATCGTTCAGCTATGGCGGATCTGCGGTTGGACCCCCCCGAGCCCGAGGCCGCCTCGCGTCCTGCACGTGATCACGCGGCTTGTGGTGGGAGGGGCTCAAGAGAAC
>JBKBVM010000265.1:0-2125 GCA_046289555.1 bacterium | reverse complement strand
GACGGAGGCGAACCATGCGGTCCAAAGCGGGTTTGGTGTTGGCGGTGGCGGTAGCCCTGGCCCTCCTGCCGCAGGTGGCTCCTACGCTGGGGGCACCGCGGACCTTCAAGATTGCCGTGGTCTCCGACGTGGGCGGCCGCGGGGATTTGAGCTTCAACGACATGGCCTTCAAGGGCGGGGAGGACGCCGAGCGGGACTTCGGCGTCCGCATGGTGGAGCTGGTCAGCAAGGTGGAGGCCGACTACGTTCCGAACCTCACCCGCGCGGCCCGGGACCCCGACGTGCAGCTCATCGTGGGGGTCGGCTTCCTGCTGAGCGACGCCCTGGCCCAGGTGGCCCGTCGGTTTCCGGACAAGAACTTCGTGGGCATCGACACCTTCGCCCAGTCCATCGTGAAGGAGAAGTTCTCCGCGCAGTACCCGCTGCCGAACCTCATGGACATCGTGTACGAGGAGCACAAGGGCAGCGCCCTGGTGGGCGCCCTCGGCGCGTTGCTGGCCGCCCAGTACGCCAAGCCCCACATCGGCGGCGTGTTCGGCATCGAGATCCCGGTCCTGTGGAAGTTCGAGGTGGGGTACAAGTGGGGCGCCCGCTGGGCCACAGAGTGGCTGGCCAAGAACCGGCCGGACAAGGCGTTCACCTACCGCAAGGACTTCGTCCTGTGGACCTACACGGGCACCTTCAGCGACATCCCCAAGGGCTACGCGGCGGCCAAGGCCATGTACGCCAAGAACGCGGTGGCGGTGTACAACATCGCGGGTCCCTTGGGGCTGGGGATCAATCAGGCGGTTCAGGAGATCGCGCAGAGCCAGAAGCTGCGCATGGGCCCGCCCTTCTGGATCGGCGTGGACGCCAACCAGGACTGGATCAACCCGGGGTTCGTGATCGCCAGCATGATGAAGCGGGTGGACCGGGGCGTGTACTACGCCACCCGCTGGGTCCGGGACGGCCAGTTCCGGGACCTGGTACGCCGCACCCAGGGAGTGGTCACCCTGGGCATCGGGACCCGGATCGCGGGGCAGCTGGCGGAGGGGATCTCCGTGAGCACCCTGGACGACCTGGACGAGTTCATCCGCATGGGGGTGCAGGCCGAGCGCCTGACCCGCAAGAAGGTCCTGCCCGCCTCGCCCGCGGAGATCAAGTCCAAGGTGAAGACCATGCGGGAGGCCCAGCCCAGGTGGGTGTGGGACGCGGTGGCAGACCTCGAGAAGAAGATCCGGGAGGGTCAGGTCACCGTCCCCATGGTGGTCACCAAGCCGGACATCGAGCGCTGGCGGGGCGAGCTGGGCTACCGGCCCGGGAGGTCCTTCGCGGCTTCGTACCGGCCGCCCCAGCGGTAACCGCAGCAGCGAACGGTCCGTCCGCGGGTGGAGCCGAGCAGCGTGAAGGAACAGACCCCGCGCGTCCAGATGCGCGGGATCCACAAGGTCTACCCTGACGGCACGGCGGCCCTCAAGGGCGTGGACTTCCACGTGCAGGCGGGCGAGATCGTCGCCCTGCTGGGGGAGAACGGCGCGGGCAAGACCACCCTGATGAAGGTCCTCTCCGGCCTGCTCAGGCCCACCCGCGGTGAGATCCTCGTGGACGGCCAGCCAGTGCAGTTCCGCAACCCCTCCGACGCCCTGCGCTGCGGGATCGGGATGGTCCACCAGGTGTTCACCCTCGTCCCGCCCTTCACCGCGCTGCAGAACGTGCTGCTGGGACAGGAGGGGACAGGGGCGTTGCGCCCGCTTCCGGAGGCGTCGGCCCGCGCTCGGGTGCAGGCCCTGCTGGAGGAGGTCGGGCTGGAGGTGCCCCTGGACGTGCCCGTGGAGTCGCTGCCGGTGGGCGTCCAGCAGCGGGTGGAGATCTGCAAGACCCTGTACCGCGGCACCTCCGTGCTGATCCTGGACGAACCCACCTCCGCCCTGACACCCGTGGAGGTGGACGAGTTTTTCCGGTTCCTCCGCCGGCTGCGGGACCGGGGTGCGGCCGTCGTGCTGATCACCCACAAGCTGCGGGAGGTCCTGGAGGTCAGCGACCGCGTGGTGGTACTGCGCCAGGGGCTCGTGGTGGGCGAGCTGCCCACCGGGTCCGCCACCGCGGAGAAGCTGGCGGAGCTGATGGTAGGCCAGCTCACCGCCCT
>JBKBVM010000264.1:0-2132 GCA_046289555.1 bacterium | reverse complement strand
CCCGGTGATCACCTTCCGCCACGCGGAGCTGCGGCGGGCGTGGGAGGCTATCTACGCCGCGGAGCGGGCGGTGGAGGAGGCCCGCCGGCAGGGTCGCGACGTAGCCCAGGCGGAACGGCTCCTGCGGCAGGCGAGGGCCTCAGCGCGGCTGGTGCCGGTGAGTGAGGCCACGGCCATGGAGATCGCCCAGCAGGTGGACCGCGACCCCACGTACCGTGCGGCGAAGGAGCGGGAGTGGGAGGCGCTGGCCCGCGCCGCGTACGGCCGAGCCTTGCAGCTGGCCACCCAGGCGGCCCAGGCCGCCCGGGGGCGCTGATCGTAGCTGCGGTGGCGGCACGAGCCCTGCAACGGGTCGTGGGCTAGGACGGGTTGGAACCCCGAGCGGTCACGGCTCCCTCTCCTGCGGCTCTGTGGCGGCCGCGCTGGCGCTACGAGCCCGCGCACCTGGCGCTGTACGCAGCACTGCTGCTGGTGGTGGGCGTGCTGGTGGTCCTGCCCATCGCGTCCGTCCTACGGGGCGCTCTGGTAGACTCAGGCGGGTTCACCCTCGCACACGTGGCCCGGTTCTTCTACACGCCCCTGTACCTGGAATCCCTGCGCAACAGCCTGTACGCGGGGCTGGGTGCCACGCTGCTGGCGAGCCTGCTGGCCCTGCCGGCGGCGTTCCTGCTGGGCCGGTACCAGTTCCGGGGCCAGGCGCTGCTGGTGACCTGGCTCACGGTGCCGCTCGTGATCCCGCCCTTCGTAGGCGCCATCGGACTCAACCAGGCTCTGGGCCGGGCGGGGGCTCTGACCCTGTTCCTGGAGGACCGGCTGGGCGTGCAGTTCGTAGCTGCGGAAGGGCTGCGGGGGGTGATCCTGGCCCACGCGCTGCACTACTTCCCGTTCATCCTGCTCACCGTCACCAACGCCCTCGCCAACGTGGACCCCAGCCTGGAGGAGGCCGCCAAGGTGGCGGGCGCCCGGGGCGTGCGCCTGCTGTGGCGCGTCACGCTCCCCCTCGTGGCTCCCGCGTACGCGGCGGGCGCCATCCTGGTGTTCGTGCGGTCCACGGACGACCTGGGCACGCCCCTGATCCTCAACGTGAAGAACATGCTGGGCCCGCAGGCGTACTTCCGCATCACCACCATCGCCCGGGAGGACCCGGACGGGTACGCCATCTCCATCGTGATGCTGGCGCTGGCGCTGGTTGCGGTGCTGCTGGCCACCCGGCTGGGGCAGAGGCGGGAGGTGGCGACCCTGCAGACCGGCGCCCGTGCTGCCGGTCGGCCCCTTCGGGGCTGGGGACCGCGGCTGCTGCTGGCATTTTCGGTGCTGGTGGGGTTTCTGGGCCTCCTCCCGCACCTGGGGGTGGTGCTCATGTCCGTCAGCCAGGTGTGGAGCCTCACGTACCTGCCCACGGGTTACACCCTGGACCACTACGCGGAGATCCTGTTCCGGGCTCCTCAGTTCGTCACGAACACGCTGCTGTACAGCGCCACCGCGGCAGGGGTGGCCGTGGCGGTGGCGGTGGGCATCGCCTACCTGCAGCACCGTGGCCGGGTGCCCGCGCCCGGGCTGCTGGACTTCGCGGCCACGGCACCCATCGCGGTCCCCGGGGTGGTGCTGGGGATCGGGTTCCTGCGGGTGTTCGACCGGTGGACGGTCCCCTGGCTGGGTGTGCCGCTCACGGCCCTCTGGCTGATCTTCCCCATGCTGTACGTGGCGCGCAGGCTGCCGTACGCGGTGCGCGCCACCTCCGCGGCCATGGCGCAGGTACACCCGACCCTGGAGGAAGCAGCCGCGGTGTGCGGGGCCCGGCGGTGGCGGACCTTCCGGCGGGTGGTCCTGCCCTTGGTCCTGGGCGGGGCGGTGGCCGCGGGAGTGCTGGTGTTCGTCACCGCCGCGGTGGAGTTCAGCGCCACGGTTCTGCTCATCAGCCGGGTGGAGCAGAGCCCGCTGAGCTACGGGATCTACCTGTACGCGCAGAGCCCCCGGGGACGGGGTGCGGCCGCAGCGCTGGGGACCGTGGCGGTGGTGCTGGTGGCCGCGTTCCGTTATTTGCGCCTGCCGCTGGTGCTGGCCTATCTCTGCGCCGGCGTGCTGGCCGGGCCCTCGGGATTCGGCTGGATTCCGGACCTGGCCGGCACCCG
>JBKBVM010000263.1:0-2139 GCA_046289555.1 bacterium | reverse complement strand
TTGACGTGAACGAGGCGCTGGACGACCTGGAAACCGAACGGCCTAACCCGCGGACCACGGACCTGGACCGGCTGTCGGTCTCGGAGGTGGTGCGGCTGATCAACCAGGAGGACGCCACGGTGGCGGAGGCGGTGCGGCGGGCGCTGCCCGCGGTCGCGCGGGCCGCAGAGCTGGTGGCAGAGCGGTTGGCACGCGGCGGGCGGGTCTTCTACGTGGGCGCGGGCACGAGCGGCCGGATCGGGTGGCTGGACGCGGTGGAGTGGGTACCCACCTTCGGGGTGGAGCCGGGCTCCGTGCAGGCGCTGGTGGCCGGCGGGATCGGCTCCACCGTGGAGGCGAGCTCCGAGCTGGAGGACGACGCGGAGCTGGGCGCTCGGGACCTCCAGGCTCGGGGACCGCGTGCGGATGACGTAGTGGTGGGGATTGCGGCCAGCGGGCGGACCCCTTATGTGCTGGGAGCCCTGCGGGCGGCGCGGGAAGCAGGCTGCGCCACGGTCGCGGTGTGTAACAACCCCCAGTCGCCCATGGAAGCCCTGGCGGACGTGGCGGTGGTGGTCCAGACGGGACCGGAGGTGGTGGCAGGCTCGACGCGGATGAAGGCGGGGACCGCTCAGAAGATGGTGCTGAACATGCTGAGCACCGCGGCCATGGTCCGGCTGGGGAAGGTGTACCGAAACCTCATGGTGGACGTCCGGCCCCTGAACCGAAAGCTGGTGGCGCGGGCCAGCCGGATCGTGGCACAGGCAGCGGAGGTGTCCCTGGAGGAAGCGGAGGAGTGGCTGGACCGGGCGGGCCGCAACGTGAAGGTGGCCATCGTCATGGCCCGGACGGGCTGCGGTCCGGAGGAAGCCGCCGCGAGGCTCCGAAGTGCCGGCGGCCAGGTTCGCGCGGCGCTGGGGGAGACGTGACCGACTTCCGCTGGCCCCACCCGGAGCCGACCCTGTGCGTGGTAGGGGTGATGTCCGGTACCTCCTGCGACGGCGTGGACGTGGCCGTGGTCGAGGTACAGCGGGCCGAGCGGCTGCGCGTGCGCACCCTGTCCGCGTGGACGAGGCCGTACAGCGACGCGGTGCGGGACGCGCTGCTGCGCCTGGCGAGTCCCGAGGCCACCCCGGAGGAGGTCTGCCGGTGGAACTTCGAGGTGGGCGAGCAGCTGGCGGAGGCAGTGCTCGAGGCGCTGGCCCGCGCGGGGCTGGAGCCCGAGTGCTGCCACCTGGTCGGCTCCCACGGGCACACGGTCTGGCACGTGCCGGGACACAGCACGCTCCAGATCGGCGAGGCGGCGGTGATCGCGGAGCGCACGGGCCTGCCCGTGGTGAGCAACTTCCGGGCGCGGGACGTGGCCGCGGGCGGGCACGGGGCGCCGCTGGTCCCCTACGTAGACTGGCTGTTGTTCGGCCACCCGCATCGCAGCCGGGCGGTACAGAACCTGGGCGGAATCGGTAACGTGAGCTGGCTGCCCGCGGCCGCACGCCCCGACGGGGTCGTGGCCTTCGACACCGGTCCCGGGAACATGGTGGTGGACGGTGTGGTCCGGCTGCTTACGGGCGCCCGCTACGACGAGGGCGGCCGCATGGCGGCGGCAGGGGCTCCGCATCTGGGTCTGGTGGAGGAACTCCTCGGCCACCCCTACTTCTGTCAGCCTCCCCCGAAGAGCACCGGTCGCGAGGTCTTCGGGCTTGACTACGCGCGGGCCCTGGTGGAGCGGGGGCGCCAGCTCGGGCTGTCCGACGCGGACCTGGTGGCCACCGCTACCTACCTGACCGCGCGGACCGTGGCGGAGGCCTACCGCTTCCTCGGGACGGTGGACGAGGTGCTGCTGAGCGGGGGCGGCGTCCACAACCGGACCCTGGTGGGCTGGATCGAGGAGCTGCTGGCTCCCGTTCCGGTGCGAACCACCGCGGAGGAGGGGGTGGATCCGGACTTCAAGGAGGCCGTGGCGTTCGCCGTGCTGGCGGCGATGACCGCATGGGGAATGCCGGGGAACCTCCCCACCGCCACGGGGGCCCGGCGCGCGGTCATCCTGGGAGACCTCACCCCACCTTGAAGGCCCCGGGCCGCTGGATGCGCGCGGAAATCCAGGAGCAGCCCGCGGTCCTGGAGCGGCTGTGGGACGCTGTCCGGCCGACGGCGCGGAGG
>JBKBVM010000262.1:0-2139 GCA_046289555.1 bacterium | reverse complement strand
CCTTTCGGGGTCAGCGTAGACCGCCAGCTTGATCTGGGTGTTGTTCACGTTGACGGCCAGGAGCACCTCTCCTCCCCCTACACCAACCGCGCCGACCGCAGGGCGCGGTACACAGGCACGGTGACCACCACCGCCAGCACCGCCTCCGGCAGCCCGTGGGTGGCCCCCACCAGGAACGCTGCGCCGGGCGGCATCATCTCCGGGAACCGCAGCACGATGAGGCTCAGCACCCCCACGGTGTTGGTCAGCGTCCCCACCACCGCCGCCGCGCCCACGGGCGCGTCGTCGCCCCGCAGCGCCGCGTAGGCGGCCAGCGCGCCCACCAGCCCCACCCCCAGCCCTACCCACGGGGCGGGCGCGGTGGCAGCGGCCACCGCGTGGTACAGCTCCACCAGCCAGCTGCGCGGGACGCGGCCAGCTCCGAAGGCTGCCTCGAACGCCGCCGCGCCCGGGCCCAGGGCGGTGAACACCGCGGCCCCGCACGCCAGCGCCGCCACCACCCGCGAGGCCCGGTGGGTGAGCGCTGCGAAGGCGTAGGCGCTCAGGACCCCGATGAGCACCCGCGGGACGAAGGCGATCAGGGGATCCTTGAAGAAGGGGAGGGTGGCCCGGGTGAAGCTGAAGAAGCCGAACACCGCGCCCACCAGGGCTCCCGCCAGCGGCCCACGGGACAAGCCGGCCAGGATGACCGGGATGTGCATGGTGGTGGCCGCACCCGCAGGCGTGGGGGCAGGGATGAACCCGAGTCCTGGCACCGTGCCCAGCACGGCGCTCACCGCCCCCAGCGCCCCCACCACGGTCAGGTCGCGGGCGCCCAAACGAAAGCCCCTCCGCGCCTGCGGAGAGGCAGAGGGGGTCGTGTTCATCGTGCACCTCCGTTCCAGTCTGGTTTGTCCAGTACCGGACGGACCGAAACGCGGTCGGTTCGCCGGGGTCCGGCTCCTCTCGGATGCCGGCCTGCCAACAGCGTAGTCGCCCCGTGGGCTTCCCGCAAGCTCGGCGTTCAGCCGGGCCCGATCCCCCCCGCGTCCGCCAGGCCGGGGATGCCGTGCAGGCCCCGGGCCATGCGCACCGCCCGCCGGATCGCCTCCGCCACCACCCCGGGGACTGCGGCCGCCACCACGTCGTACGCTCCCTCCACCCGCCCTGTGCTGAGGGCGAAGAAGGTGTCGCCGTCCAGGGTGGTGTGGGAGGGGGACACGGCCTGGGCCAGCCCGTGGTGGGCCACCCGCGCCAGCCGGTTGCACTCCACCTTGGACAGCGCCACGTTGGTGGCCACCACCCCGATCACCGTGCTCTGCCCCAGCATCCGCGGGGGGACGTAGCCGCTCTGCAGCAGCGCTGCCGAGCCCACCAGCTCGCCCGTGGCCGGGTCCCGCGTCCCGGCCAGCACCGAACCGTCTGGCGCCAGCACGTCGCCCACGGCGTTCACCACCACCAGCGCCGCCACCACCCGACCGCCCGGGAGGACCGCACTCCACGTGCCCACCCCGCCCTTCATGGCGCCTGTCGGGCCCAGCAGCTTGCCCACGGTGGCGCCGGTGCCGGCGCCCACGCTGCCCTCCTCCACGGGACCGCTAGAGGCGGCCCGGCAGGCGGCGTAGCCCATGGCGGCGTCCGGACGCACGTCGGGACGGCCCAGCCACAGGTCGAAGATCACCGCCGCGGGCACGATGGGGACCTTCGCCACCACCACGTCGTAGCCCGCTCCCCGCTCCTCCAGGTAGCGCATCACGCCGTCCGCGGCTGCCAGGCCGAAGGCGCTGCCGCCCGTCAAGAGGACGCCGTGCACCTCGTGGACCCGGTTCAGCGGGTGCAACAGGTCCGTCTCGCGCGTCCCCGGGGCGCTGCCCCGCACCTCCACGCCCGCGGTCGCCCCCGCCTCGCACAGGACCACGGTGCAGCCCGTAGCGGCCTCGCGGTGGGTGGCGTGGCCGACTGCCAGTCCCTCCACGTCGGTGATGCCCGGCATCTTCTTCCCTCCTCTCAGCCCACCTCCCCCGCCACGATGCGCTTGCGCCGGCCATCCGGAAGCCGCAGGACCAGCGCGCCGTCCTCGTCCACGTCCTCCGCCACGCCCTCGTACACTCCCGACGGCACGTGCACGCGGACGCGGCGGCCCAGGGTGGTGGACCTGCG
>JBKBVM010000261.1:0-2159 GCA_046289555.1 bacterium | reverse complement strand
TGATGGGGATCGGGCCGGTTCCCGCGGTCCGCAAGGCCCTGGCGAGGGCGGGCCTGCGTGTGCAGGACGTGGACCTGGTGGAGTTGAACGAGGCCTTCGCCAGCCAGGTCCTGGCGTGCGTGCGCGAGCTGGGGCTGGACCTGGAGCGGGTGAACGTGAACGGTGGGGCCATCGCCCTGGGCCACCCCCTCGGCGCTTCCGGCGCCCGCATCCTGGGCCACCTGGTCTGGGAGATGCGGCGCCGGGAGGCTCGCTACGGCCTGGCCACCATGTGCATCGGGGTCGGCCAGGGCATCGCGGTGGTGGTGGAGCGGGTGCCGACCTAGATCGGCCGTCGCGCACCACCCCTCGGCCTGGTCTATACTGGGACGGGTCCCAAAACACCGGGTGATCGTAGGGAGTCGACCGTTGCGTTCCCACACGCTTCGCGTCCTGGTTCTGCTGGCCCTCGCGGTGGCGTCGTTCCAGGTGGTGTTCCAGCCCGTGCGCCTGGACGGGTGGCGGCCTGTCTGGCAACCCCCTCAGCCGCGCCTGCGGCTCGGGCTGGACCTGCAGGGCGGCACCCGCATCGTCCTGGAGGCGGAGCGACGGCCCGGCGTGGAGGTCACCGCGGACAAGGTGGACGCGGCCATGCGGGTCATCGAGAACCGGATCGACGCCCTGGGGGTGGCGGAGCCGCTGCTCCAGCGGCAGGGGCAGGACCGCATCATCGTGGAGTTCCCGGGACTGCAGGACCCCCAGCGGGCGAAGGAGCTGATCGGCCGCACAGCGCTGCTGGAGTTTGTGGACACCGACCACCAGAGCCTGCCCCGGGGCGCGGAGTGGCTGCCGGACAACCGGCGCGTGCGGCTCCCGGACGGGCAGGTGGTGCCCCTGCCCAAGAAGGTGGTGGTCACCGGCGCGGACCTGCGGGACGCCCGCGCGGAGTTCGACCAGCAGTCCCTGCAGTGGCTGGTGCGGTTCCGGTTCGCGGGAGAGGGGGCCAAGAAGTTCGAGGAGCACACGGGCCGCAGCATCGGCGAGTACCTGACCATCGTGCTGGACAACCGGGTGCTGTCCAGCCCCGTGATCCGGGCCCGCATCCCGGGGGAGGGTGTGATCGAGGGGAGCTTCACCGCGGACGAGGCCCGGGACCTGGCCATCCTGCTACGGGGTGGTGCCCTTCCCGTGCCCGTGCGGCCGGTGGAGGAGCGTACCGTGGGGCCCACCCTGGGGCGGGACTCCATCGACCGCAGCCTGCGGGCGGGGTGGATCGCCGCGGTGGCGGTGGTCCTCTTCGTGACCGCCTACTACCGGCTGCCAGGCTTCCTCGCGTCGGTGTCCCTGTCCCTCTACGCGCTCCTGGTGCTGGGCCTGTTTGCGGCCCTCGGAGCGACGCTGACCCTCCCGGGCATCGCAGGGTTGATCCTGAGCGTGGGCATCGCGGTGGACGGGAACGTGATCATCTTCGAGAAGCTGAAGGAGGAGCTGCGGGCGGGCAAGACGGTGCGGGCGGCCATCGTCGCAGGCTGGCGGCGCGGCCTCGTGACGATCCTGGACTCCAACGTGACGACCCTGGTGGGGGCCGCGGTGCTGCTGTGGCTGGGCACCGGCCCCATCCGGGGCTTCGCGATCACCCTGACCCTGGGCGTGCTGGCGTCCATGTTCACCGCCGTCGTGGCCACCCGGTGGCTGGTGGAGCTGTGCGCGGACCTGGGGCTCGCTCACAACCTGGCGCGGGTGGCGGACCTGCCGCGCCGGCCGGAGGTGGCGGCGTGAAGGCCTGGGACCTCATGGGCAACCGCCGGTGGCTGTACCTGCTGTCTGTGGGGATCGTGCTGGCCAGCGTGGTGGCCATGGCGATCCAGCCCGCCCTAGGCCGGCCGGTGCTGAACTGGGGCGTGGACTTCACCGGCGGTACCCTGATCACCCTGCGCTTCCAGGACCGGACGGTGTCCACCGGCCAGGTCCGCGCGGCCCTGCAGCCCCTCGGGCTCGGGGAGGCGGTCATCCAGAAGGTCCAGGAGACGGGGGACGTGTCCGTCCGCACGCGTCACCTGGAGCCTGAGGAGCGCCGGAGGCTGGAGCAGGCCGTGCGGGAGCGCGTCGGGCCCTTCACGGTGCTGAGCGTGGACGACGTGGGCCCCAAGATCGGCCGGGAGCTGCGCAACATCGCCATC
>JBKBVM010000260.1:0-2173 GCA_046289555.1 bacterium | reverse complement strand
AATCCGCGTCGTCGCGCGCTTCCGGCGCCGCCGTGTGCCAGGCAAGTGTCAAACTTCGGTTGGTGCGCCGGGCAAAAAGGGGCAGGATCCGGCTGCGGAACCGCTCCTCCAGGCCCCGCACCCGCGGCCGCCGCAGAGTCACCGTCCCCACAGGGGTCAGCAGCTTCCGGGGCCTCCCGTAGCCGTTCCGGTACCCAGCCGGCCCGTCCACGGTCGCCCGCCGCTGGTACCGTACCCGGCCCAAAAGCTCCGTCACCTCTGCCTCCAGGGCCGCCTGGAGGAGCTTCTGGATCGCCTCCCGTAGCCAGCCGTGCAACCCCTCCCAGGTGGGGCTTGACGTCAGGCTCCTTGACGTGGTCCGCTGGTGCATGGCGGTGGCTCTCCTCCTTTCCGGGCCCTCCAGCCCTGAGGGGTTTCCTACGAGGAGGGTACACCGCCCTCGCATTTCCACTCTTTTTGAGGGTACCCCGGATAGAGGGCCGCCAGGGCACTGGCGAGGTGCACCAAGCCTGGCCCGCACTCCGCCTCTAGACGCCTGTCGTAGGCGTCCCCCTTGCGGCCCACGGACGGCAGGATCCCCGCCCCCCCCACAGACGAGCCCCAAAGCGCAGGCTCGCGCCTTGAGCAGCCCCGACCCAAGTGGTGGACCAGACCGGGTGCGGGCCTCCGCCGCCACAGGGGTATCTCCAGGGCGTCCACCACTGGCTCCGCCCGCGCACCAACGCGGACCGACTAGCCGGCCGCGCCTCCGCTCCAGGCGTCCAGCACCACTCCCAGGTACGGCCAGCTCCCCGGGCCAGCATCTGCGTCGCGTCCCGGGCACGCTACAGCTTGGTTTCAATGACGTAAATCGCTCCCTCCTCGTCCAAGGCTAGCGCGTCGACGGGCCCACTCCGCGTTGGGAACTCTCGAGCAAAGACGAACAGCCGGAGGTCCTCCCTGATCTCGTCAAGTGGGATCAGGTCCAGATTCTCCAGGATGTACTTTTGAAGACGTTCTTCCTGCGCGACAGGCGTCGCTTTAACCTTCTTGGCCTCCTGGCCTTTCTTCACAATAACGATGGGCATCCGCCGTAACTAGCCCGTCACTGCGCAGGCCTGCGTCCAGCTTCCCTTCGGTCTCATGGCCTGTCACCGAGCACTGCTAACCGCGTTGCCTCTACTTGCCCCGCGTCCCGCAATTCACCGGCAGCTACCTTCGCCTTCTTCTGGACCCGAGCAGCCGCCTCTGGCGCCGTGTACGCCTCCCGGTCGACTGCAGGCTCTCCGCCGACACACGGTCCATCGCGGACCGGTGCACCCGGAGCAAGCGAAGCGGTGGTGACGCAGACGCTCCCCGCAGCGCGACGGCGAGTCGGTATTCCGCAACGGCTTCTTGCCGGGGTTCCTCGTGCCCGCTGGACCCTCCAGCCACGGCAAACACGATATCTCTCTTCACTTCACCTCGGCTCCTCCGCGATGGCAAGTACGCGTCGGCTGGGTCGCCGAACTCCACTAATGCCGCCTTCCACGCCCAGCACTCCACCGCCGTCGGGCTGAACACTACGGCCACCTGGTACCGTCCCTCCCGCAGGTCGTCCTCCAAATCCTTTTCCGTCACGTGCTCTGCCCGCCGGCCAACGAGCGTCTCGTCCAGATAGGGGATGCGGTACCTTTCGCCCCCTTTCCGTCCGCCCACTCGATCGTTGGCGTGGCCCTAGGACACCCCTCACCTCCTACTCCGTCTCGAACCCGTGGGTCCTGAACTTCAGGGTCCTGGCGTTTTCGGTGACGGTGCGCACCACGTCTTCCGGGACCCCCTCGGGCGCAACCGCCTCGATCTCCAGGGTGACCTGGACCCGGGCCCCGGGGACGTTGACGAGGTGGGTGAGGATCTCCTGAGCAATCCTGCCCGCCTCCGCCCCGGCCCGGACCGGGTCCAGGCTCACGGTACCGTGGAACCGCGTGGGAAGCCTGGGACGCGGCGGTGCCTCCGGCCCGGTCACCGGTCCTGCCACCGTGCCCTCCTTCGCCTTCCCGCCCCCCCCAGGGGGCGCCGTACCGGACCCGACCGCCTCCATCTGCCTTTTCGCTGCCTCGGGCTTCACCACCAGGCCCTGCGGAGCCTCCCCAGCGATGGCCACCTGTTGACCGGCCCGAAGCCCCCGGTAGCGACCCGCAGCCTCGTCGAAGCT
>JBKBVM010000025.1:12809-14616 GCA_046289555.1 bacterium | reverse complement strand
GCTGGAGGCGTGGGCCACCGCCCTGGCGGCTCCGCGCCTGGCTCCAGCTGCCCTGCAGCGGCTGCGCCAGCTCAACGCTCGTATGCGGGAAGCCGCCCGCGGGGGCGACCTCGCGGCCTTCGACCGCCTGAACCGACGCTTCCACCGCGCCCTGTACCGGCCGTGTGGCCACCGTCTGCTCACCGAGCTCCTGGAGGGCCTGCGGGCCCGCACGGACGTGGTGCGGCAGTCCATCTTCCCCTTCATCCCAGA
The DNA here is from genome assembly GCA_046289555.1 of bacterium. Classification (GTDB taxonomy): domain Bacteria; phylum Sysuimicrobiota; class Sysuimicrobiia; order Sysuimicrobiales; family Sysuimicrobiaceae; genus Tepidifontimicrobium. The sequence goes on along the minus strand of JBKBVM010000025.1, from coordinate 14,364 downwards.
CCGCGCGCGGCAGTCGGTGGACGAACACGACCGGCTGCTGGACCTGGTGGAGCAGGGCGCGCCGCCGGAAGAGGTGGAGGCGTTCGCCCGGCAGCACAAGCTGCGGACCCTCGAGGCGTACCTGCGATGGGTGGGCGGGTCGCAGGCCGCCCAGCCGGGCGTGCGGACGGGAGGCAGAAGCCGTGGACGTTAGCCGGCTGCGCGGCTCCATCGTCCCGCTGGTCACCCCCTTCCGGGACGGCCAGGTGGACGAGGAGGCCCTGCGGGGCCTGGTCGAGTGGCAGATCGCCTCCGGAAGCCACGGGATCTCCGTGTGCGGGACCACGGGGGAGCCCACCTCGCTGTCGGCCGACGAGCGCAGGCGGGTGATCGAGCTGGCCGTGCGCGCGGCAGCCGGCCGCGTCCCGGTGGTGGCGGGGGTCGGCAGCAACCACCACGGGGAGACGGTGGAGATGGCGCACTTCGCCGAACAGGCCGGCGCGGACGCGCTGCTGGTGCTGGTGCCCTACCACGTGCGCCCGACCCAGGAAGGGCTGTACCAGCACTTCCGGGCGGTGGCCCGCAGCACCCGCCTTCCGGTGATCGTGTACAACATCCCGGGCCGGACCGCGGTGAACCTGGAGGTGGACACCCTGGCGCGGCTTCGCCGGGACTGCGAGAACGTGGTGGGCGTCAAGGAGGCCAACCGCGACTTCGAGCACGTAAACCGCGTCCTGTGGGCGTGTGGCCGGGACTTCCTCCTGTTCAGCGGGATCGAGGTCCTGTGCTACCCCATGCTGGCCATCGGGGGCGCCGGGTTCATCAGCGCCACCGCGAACCTGGTCCCCGACCGCCTGCGTCTGCTGTACGAGCGGTGGGAGGCGGGCGACGTCCGCGGGGCGCTGGAGTTGCACTACGAGCTGCTGCCCCTCAACGAGGTGCTGTTCGTGGAGACCAATCCGGGGCCGGTGAAGTACGCCCTGGGGCTTCTGGGCCGGATCCACCCGGAGGTGCGGCTGCCCCTGGTGCTGCCCTCGGAAGCCAACCGGCGGCGGATCCGGCAGGCCCTGGTGCAGTACGGGCTCCTGGCCGCAGACGCACCCGCGGAGGTGACCGCGTGAAGCGGGTGCGGTTTGCCGCGGCCGGGCGGGTACGCACGGGTGAGTTCCGCGACGGCTGGCTCGTGGACGAGGCCGGCCGCCCCTACCGGGCTGAGGAGGTGGTGTGGCTTCCGCCCGTGGAGCCCAGCAAGGTGGTGGGGCTGGCTCTGAACTACGCGGACCACGCGGAGGAGCTGGGGGTGCGCGTACCGGAAGAACCCGCCCTGTTCTTCAAGCCGCCGTCCAGCCTGGTGGGCCACCGCGCGCCGGTGGTCTACCCTCGCGGCGTCCGACACCTGCACCAGGAGGTGGAGCTGGCGGTGGTCATCGGCCGCCGGTGCCGCCGGGTGCGGCCCGAGGACGCCTACGGGGTGGTGCGTGGCTACACCATCGCCAACGACGTCACGGTCCGGGACTACGTGGGGAACTTCTACCGGCCGCCCGTGCGGGCCAAGGGCTACGACACCTTCTGTCCC
>JBKBVM010000025.1:10254-12799 GCA_046289555.1 bacterium | reverse complement strand
GGCCCGTGGGTGGTGGAGGGGGAGGTGGAGGACCCGCACGCCCTGCGCCTGCGCGCGTACGTGAACGGCTCGCTGCGGCAGGAGGGAAGTACGGCGAACCTGCTGTGGAAGATCCCCGACCTGGTGGCGTTCGTTTCGGAGATCATGACCCTGGAGCCGGACGACCTCATCCTGACCGGCACGCCGCGGGGAGTCGACCCGGTGTACCCTGGGGACGTGATGCGCGTGGAGGTGGAGGGGATCGGGACTCTGGAAAACCCCGTGGTGTCGGAGGCGCCAGAGGTGTAGGACCCCCGACGTCCGGATCTGGGAGGGATCGCGATGCCGGCGAGGACCGGGGCACAGTACCTGGAGGGGCTGCGGAGCCGTCCGCGGGAGCTGTGGTACGAGGGCAAGCGGGTGGAAGACCCCACGGAGCACCCCGCCTTCCGGAACATCACCCGAAGCGTGGCCGCCCTCTACGACCTGCAGCACCACCCGGAGCTGCGGGACGAGATGACCTACCCGTCCCCCACCACGGGGCAGCCGGTGGGCCTGTCGTTTTTGATCCCGCGGACCGTGGACGACCTGGTCCGCACCCGCCGCATGATGAAGCGCTGGGCGGACTACTCCGGGGGGTTCATGGGCCGGAGCCCGGACTACCTGAACCGGGCCCTGGTGGGCTACGCCTCCGCGGCGGACTACTGCGCGGAGCTGGACCCGCGGTTCGGGGAGAACATCCGGCGGTACTACGAGTTCGTCCGCGAGAACGACCTCTGTCTGACCCACACCCTGATCAACCCGCAGGCGAACCGGTCCGTGGGGCCCGCCCGGCAGGCGGACCCCTACCTGGCCTGCCGGGTGGTGCAGGAGGACGCGCAGGGAATCGTCCTCCGCGGCGCCCGGATGCTGGCCACCCTTCCCACCGCGGACGAGATCCTGGTGTTTCCCTCCACGCTGCTGAAGAGCGGGGAGGAGGACGCGCCGTACGCCTTCGCGGTGGCCGTACCCTGCGACGCGCCCGGGCTGCGCTTCCAGTGCCGGGAGTCCTTCGACTACGGCCGGTCCGCCTTCGACCACCCCCTGGGCAGCCGCTTCGAGGAGATGGACGCGGTGGTGATCTTCGACGACGTGCGGGTGCCCTGGGACCGGGTGTTCCTCCTGCGGGACGTGGACCGCTGCAACCGCGCGTTCGCCGCCACCGGGGCGGTGGCCTTCATGGCCCACCAGGTGGTGACCAAGAACGTGGCGAAGACGGAGTTCCTCCTGGGCGTGGCGTCCCTGATCGTGGACACCATCGCTATCGAGGGCTACCAGCACGTGCACGAGAAGATCGCGGAGATCATCATCGTGCTGGAGGCCATGCGGGCGTTCCTGGTCGCGAGCGAGGTGGAAGCGCAGCCCAACCGCTGGGGGGTCCTGCAGCCCGCGTGGCCGCCCCTGGACGCGGCCCGGAACCTGTACGTGCGGGCCTACCCGCGGTTGGTGGAGATCCTGCAGCAGCTGGGGGCCTCCGGGTTGATGGCCATCCCTACGGAGAAGGACCTGGAGGGCCCCATGGGGCCGGTCATCCGCCGGTACTACCAGGCCGCTCGGGCGGAGGCCACGGAGCGGATCAAGCTGTTCCGGCTGGCGTGGGACATCGCCGTCAGCGCCTTCGGTTCCCGGCAGGTGCTGTACGAGCGCTTCTTCTTCGGGGACCCGGTCCGCATGGCGGGGGCCATGTTCCAGTCCTACGACCGGCGGCCGTACATGGAGCGGGTGCGGGAGTTCCTGGAGCGGGCGGGGCAGCAGGCTCCCGCTCTGCCCGAGGAAGCCCCGGCGGTGTCCCGTGAGTGAGGCGCCCGACCCCAAAGAGTTCCGGCGGGTCATGGGGCTGTTCGCCACCGGGGTCACGGTGGTCACCGCGGCCGCGGGCGAGCGCACCCACGCCATGACCGCGAACGCGGTGATGTCGGTGTCTCTGGAGCCGCTGCTGGTGTGCGTGTCGGTGGGCCGCACCGCGCGCATGAACGCGTTCCTGGAGGAGGCCGGGGGATTCGCCCTGAACATCCTCTCCGAAGCTCAGGAGGACCTGTCCCGGTACTTCGCGGGCATGTGGCAGCGCCCGGCCCCGCCCGACTACCGGTTCGTGCCGTGGGTGGGCGGCCCGCGCCTGGAAGGCGCCCTCGCCAGCGTGGGCTGCGCGGTGGACCAGGTGGTGGAGGCGGGCGACCACCGGCTGTTCCTGGGTCGCGTGCTGGCCCTGCACCGCTCCGAGGGCCCCCTGCGGCCCCTCCTGTTCTTCGCGGGTGCCTACCACCGGCTTCGACACCCTGCCGCTTCTGCCCGCGACCCCCTGGAGATCTGGAGGCCGGAGGAGGTCCAGATCTTCTACGAGCAATAGACCTCCGCGCACTTTGGTGAACTTCGCGCAGCACCAGCGCTCCGAGCGGGCGGTGGAGCGTTTGCGGGCGGGCACCGCCCTCACGGCCACGGCCTTCCGGGACGGTGGGTGGCAGGAGGTGCCCCGCAGTCAGCTGGTGCCCGGAGATGTGGTGCGGCTGGTGGCTGGCGACCTAGTGCC
>JBKBVM010000025.1:0-10244 GCA_046289555.1 bacterium | reverse complement strand
ACCGCTGCTTTGGAGCGGGTGGCGGAGGAGGGGGACATCTTCGCCCGGGTCAGCCCCGCGCAGAAACACCAGCTGGTCCTGGCCCTCAAGCGCCGCGGGTACGTGGTGGGCTTCCTCGGGGACGGGATCAACGACGCGCCCAGCCTGCACGCCGCGGACGTGGGGATCTCGGTGGTCGGGGCCGCGGACGTGGCGCGGGAGGCGGTGGACGTGGTGCTGCCGTTCTTGCCCATGCTCCCGCACCAGATCCTGCTGAACAACTTCCTGTACGACCTGGCGCAAACGAGCATCCCCGCCGACCCGGTGGACCCCGACCTGGCGGCCCGGCCGCGGAGGTGGGACGTGCGGTTCATCCGGTCCTTCATGCTGTGGGTGGGGCCGGTGAGCTCGCTGTTCGACTTCCTGACCTTCTTCGTGCTGCTGCGGGTGCTGCGCGCCCCCGAGACGCTGTTCCACACGGGGTGGTTCGTGGAATCCCTGGCCACCCAGTGCCTGGTGGTGTTCGTGGTCCGCACCGCGAAAGCCCCCTGGCGGCACCGCCCCAGCCCGGTTCTCGTGGCCAACGTGCTGGCGTGCGTGGGGATCGGGGTACTGCCTCCCCTACTCGCCCCTGGCCGCCTCGTTGGGCTTCGCACCGCTTCCAGGACCGTACCTGGCCTTCATCCTGGCAGCCACGGTGGCTTACCTCCTCGCCACCGAGGGGGTGAAGCGGGTGGCCTTCCGGCACGCAGGCCTGTCGGGAACCCGCCGGTGCGCAGGGCCTGCGTGACGTTCCGTGCCGGGCCAGCTCTGTCGGCTCCAGGACGCCCGCGGACGGCAGCCCGTCTCAGGCGAGGAAGGGGACCTGGTCGAACTGGCCTCCCAGGACCTGGGCGGGGTCCGCACCGAGCCACCGGTAGAGCAACGTGGCGTACACCGCCCGGAAGTCCACGTGGTGCTTTAAATCCCCGTCCTGCAGGTCGGTGAGGCTGGGATGGCGACCGTGCAGCCCCGGGCGCACCGCCCTCCCGAACACGAACACCGGCGCGGCGGTGCCGTGATCGGTCCCGCCGCTGCCATTCTCCGCCACCCGGCGACCGAACTCGGAGAACGCCATCACCAGAACCCGATCCGCGTTGCCCTGGGCCTCGAGGTCCCGGTAAAAGGCTTCCAGGCCTGTGGACAGTTGCTCCAGCAGCTCGTCGTGCCGCCCCTGTTGCGCCGCGTGGGTGTCGAAGCCCGTCAGGTGCGCGTAGTACACCTTCGTAGGCAGGTTACCCGCGATCATCTGGGCAACGAGGCGGAGGCTCCGGCCAAACCGGTGGTTGGGGTACTCCACTCCGCCACGGTACCGGCGGACTGCGTCGCGGACCCGTTCGCTGGAGATCACCGCGTTCATGGCGGTGCGGGACAGGAAATCCACCGGGCCCGGTGAGCCGGAGGCGGGTGTGTTGAGACGCTTGAACAGTTCCAGCTGCTCCTGCGCGGGCAGGCCGCCGGGCACCGGAACCCACTGGAAGGTGTCCGGCGTCTCCAGGGTGATCCCCTGAGCGTGTTCGCCACGCATGGCGAGCGGCATCGTCGGGCCCACGTTGACACCGACGGTAGGCTGTTCGCAGCCGGGGCACTGGCTGTCAAAGTAACGTCCGATCCACCCGACGCGGACGCGCCCCTCGGGATCGGCAGTGTGCCAGATTTCCATGGATTTGAAGTGGGAGCGGTTCGGATTGGGGTAGCCGACGCCCTGGATCACTGCGACGAGCCCGCGGTCGTAAAGCTCCTTGAACTTCTGCATCCGGGGGTGGACCCCGAGTCCGTCGGTCAGCCGGATCACCCGGTCCCGGGGGATCGCCAGCCGGGGCCGGGCCCGGTAGTAGGCGTCGTCGGCAAACGGAACAATGGTGTTGAGCCCGTCGTTGCCGCCTCCGAGCTGGACGACCACGAGGATCCGGTCGTCTGGGATTCCGGGGCGGCTGGTGACCTGCGGGAGGTCGAAGGGGTCGTTCAGAGCGAGGGCGGACCTTGTCAGGAACGAAGGCGCCGTGGCCGCTACCGCCACCAGTGTCAGCCCCTTGTGCAAGAATTCCCGCCGCGTCATGCCCTCCGTCATGTCCGCCTCCTCGCCGGGTCGGTTCTGCACCCGTCGCCTCCTCTAGCACAGCTGGTAGTCGGGGCTGCTCATCAGCAGGTGCGCGACGGCGCGCACTCCGTCGGCGCTGGATGGGTTGAAGGGCGCTTGAGGATCCGAAACGCCCAGGGCAGCGAGCAGCACCTTCTGCCTGAGCGGGTCCAGCGGAACGCCGAGGAGCTGGGCGACTCGCGCGACGGCCTCGCTGGCCGTCCGGGCGCCATCGACGGCCCGTGCCAGGCCCGGCGGGAGGGGCGGGGGCACCTGCGGTCGGGCAGCCACCCCCGGCATCCCCCCGGTGAGCACGAGGGCGGAGAAGTTGTAGCGCACCAGCAGGGTGCTGGTGGTGATCCAGCGTTCCCCGCTGGGCCAGCCCCCGACGTTGGGCGGGGCCATCAGCGCTTGTCCCATGAGGTCCATAGCGCGCACCAGCGACGGAACCATCTCCACAGGCAGCTCGAGCAGGCGTGCGGTGCCCACGACCAGTTGGGCCGGGCTCTTCACCTGCGTGCGGATGGCGCGCGGGGAGTAAAAGGCCTCACTCGTCAGGATGGCCCGGAGGAGGGGAGCGACCTCGAAGTTGTTCCGGCGGAAGACCGCCGCCATCTCTTCCACCAGGCTGTCCTCCGGGTCGGGGTACGCGAAGAACGCGAACAGCCGTCGTGGAAGATAACGGCTGGCCGCCGGTTGCTCGAAGATGATGCGGACGATATCCGTACCGTCCCAGTGGCCAGTCCGCCCCAGGAAGGTTTTGGGCCCGCCGTCGTGCCACGCGGGGTTGAAGGTAAACTCGAACCCCTGCAGCGTCCACCCGGTGAACGCGCGGGCCGCCTCCTTGATATCCTGCTCGGTGTAGTTGCCGATGCCAAGGGTGAACAGTTCCAGCAGCTCCCGGGCGAAGTTCTCGTTGGGCCGTCCCTTTCGGTTGCTCCGGTTGTCCAGATATTCGAGCATGGCGGGGTCCTTGCAGGTGGCGAGGATGAGCTCCTGGAAATTGCCCAGGGCCATGCGTCGGAAAAGCTCATTCTGCCGGTAGAGGTTCTCGGCGTGCTCCACCTCCGGTCGGCCGGAGACCAGCAGGCCGTGCCAGAACAGGACCATCTTCTCCCGGAGCGGCTGGGGGCTCACGATCATCCGGCGCACCCACCACCGACGCACCTCCTCGAATTTCTCCACATCGGCGCGGAACGCGATCCGCCGGGCCTCAGCGCGCTGGGCTTCGGGGGCCCGCATCCGGGCGAGACCGTACACGTTCTCCCAGAGGGAACGGAGGGTGGTGAAGTCCGGCGGGGGGAAGTCTTCAGCGGCCTGGGCGGCGCTGAGGAGCTCGTCCACGGTGGCGTTGAGGCCCTGGCGGACTGCGCGCTCTACGTCTTCCGGCCGGGCGGCGAAGGTCGCACGGTTCAGGAGGTGGGCTGCTTTGGTACGGTCCCACGGGTTCGTCACCGTGGGCCTGAACGGGGTCAGGGACGCTCCCATTTGCGAGACTGCCTCCTCTGGAGGCTCGGCAGCGCTAATTTTAGAGGCGTCCCGCAGGTACCGCAACTGCACGTACGCCACCGCGCAGTCCCGCGGGCCGAACGTGACCTCACCCTCGGAAGACCTCAGGGTTGACCGCGTTGGGCGGGCGCTGGCCGCGGAGGACCGCCAGGACGTTCTCCGCGGCTACCCGAGACGCGCGGGCGATGGCCTCGCGGGTGTGGGAGGCCATGTGGGGCGACAGGAGCAGGTGGGGAGCACCGAGGAGGGGGGAGGTGCGCGGGGGTTCTTCTTCGAACACGTCGCAGGCCGCACCCGCGATCCAGCCCTCCCGGAGGGCCCGGGCGAGGGCCGCCTCGTCCACCACCCCGCCGCGGGCGGTGTTCACGAGGTAGCTCGTGGGTTTCATCCGGCGCAGCTCCGCCTCTCCCAAAAGGTGGCGGGTCTCGGGCAGCAGGGGCAGGTGGAGGCTCAGGAAGTCCGCTTCCTCCAGGACCCGGTGGAAGGGCACCAGCTCTACCCCGAGGGCCTGAGCCGCCACGCGGTCGGGCTGCGGGTCGTAGGCCACCACCCGCAGCCCGAAACCCCGCGCACGCTCGGCAACCCGCTGCCCGATGTGGCCGAACCCGACCAAACCCAGGCACTTCCCGCGCAGCTCCACGCCCACGAGGGGAGGCCAGTCACCCGCGCGCACCGCCCGGTCGGCTTCCACCACGCGGCGGGCCAGGGACAGGAGCAGCGCAAACGTGAAGTCCGCCACGCTGTCCGCGTTCACGCTGGGGGCGTTGGTCACGACCACCCCGAACTCGGTGGCGGCCTGCACGTCCACGGTGTCCGTGCCCACGCCGTTTCGGGCCACCACCCGCAGGCGCGGCCGGCCCGCCGCCAGGGCCCTTCGGCCCACCCGGTCCACACCCGCGACCAGCCCGTCGAACTCACCCAGCAGAGCGGCGAGCTCGTCGTCCTGGAGAGGCCGGCCCACGGGGGACGGCATTACCTCCACCCCCGCCGCCTGGAGCAGCTCGAGCCCTTCCCGTCCTTCCTCGAAGAACGACCGGGGGGTTGCGAGAACCCGCAGCCTCATCGGCCCTCCTACCGGACCTACTATAAGGCCTTGAGGCCCGCACCTGTTGGTACCATTTGACAACATCATTTGCAAATAGTGCCACTCTATGAGTGGCAAGTGGCATGTGGTACACCCGCACCTGCTGGTTGGCGAGACTCGAAAAGGCTTGGCGGAGCCGCCCCGTGGTGTGGCTGGCGGGAGTCCGGCCGGCGGGGAAGACCGTCCTGTGCCAGTCCCTTCCGGACGTGGAGTACTTCGACTGCGAGCTGCCCCGCATCCGGCGGCTGCTGCAGGGCCCAGAGGACCTCCTCAAGGGCTTGCGGGGTCGGCGGGTGGTGCTGGACGAGGTTCACAGACTTCCGGACCCCTCCGCTGTGCTGAAGGCTACAGGCTCGTCGACTCTGGGGGCTTCCGCGAAGTTCCGGGATACCCTGGCAGGCCGGCGCGCAGTCGTGTGGTTGACGCCGCTGATGAGTGAAGATCTCGTGGACTTCGGTTCGGAAGATCTGATCCGCCGTCTTCGACACGGTGGTCTGCCGGCGTTCTTCCTCTCCGCGACCGTCCCCCGAGCGGGACTACCAGGACTGGATGGACGCCTACTGGGCGAAGGATCTACAGGAGCTCTTCCGGCTGGAGCGCCGGGTTCCTTTCTGCAGTTCGTGGAGCTGCTACTCGCCCGCAGCGGCAGCCTGTTCGAGGCCAGCCGCTACGCGCGGGAGTGCGGCGTGAGCCACACCACGATCCGGAACTACCTGGCCGTTCTGGAAGCCACCTACGTGGCCCACCGGATCCGGCCTTTTTCCCGGCGGGCGGCCACGGAGATTGTGGCGGCGCCGAAGGTCTACGGGTTCGTGGCCTTTCGCCGTCGCTACCCGGCGGGCGCAACTTCGTAGGAGCCAGCGACGTGGACCGCCCCTGGATCCAGCGGTTGAGGGACCTCACGGTGGAGTTCCTAGGCCTCGCGGATCTACTGCAGCTGCTCTCCCGGATGCCGTTGCGCGCAGACATTCCCTGACGGACAGGTCGCGGGGAAAGGAGGCCAGGCAGGCCTGTAGAACTCTCCGCAGGGATGGCAACCCCATCCACGAACGCGTTCCAGAGGTGAGGACGTTGCGCAACCTCGTCAAGCACCGACTGCAAGAAGGGGGCGTGGCGGTGGGGTACTGGCTGACCCTGCCGAGCCCCTCGGTGGCGGAGATCCTGGGAGCGCTGCCCTTGGACTGGCTGCTGGTGGACCTGGAGCACAGCCCTATCGGGTGGGAGACCCTCGAGGACATGCTGCGCGCCCTGCGGGGGACGCCTGTGGTCCCCCTCGTGCGGGTACCCTCCGGGGAGGCGCCCGTCCTCAAGCGGGCCCTGGACCGGGGTCCGTGGGGCGTGGTGGTGCCCCTGGTTGGCAGCGCGGAGGAGGCGCGACGGGTGGTGGCCGCCTGCCGGTACCCACCGGACGGCATTCGGGGCGTTGCGGGGACCCGCGCGAGCGGCTACGGCACCACCTTGCCCGAGTACTTCTCCACGTGGAACCGCGAGGTGCTGATCGCCTGCCAGGTGGAGACGCTTCAGGCGGTGGAGTCCGTGGACGAGATCGCCGCGGTGGACGGGGTCGACGTGCTGTTCGTGGGACCCAACGACCTGTCCGCGAACCTGCAGCGGTGGCGGGACCTGGAGTCGGAGGACTTCCGGCGGGCGGTGGACCGGGTGCTCGCCGCGGCCCGCCGGCACGGCAAGGCCGCGGGCGTGATGTGCACCGGCCCTGAGGACGCCCTGGCGCGGGTGGACCAGGGCTTCCGGTTCATCGCCCTGGGGTCTGACGCCCGGCTGTTGAGCGCCGCGGCAGCCAGGGCCACCGACACGTTCCGGGCAGGCCTGCGCGCGCGAGGCGTCGGTGTGTGACGCCTCGCGGGCCCGGCTGGAACCCCACGTCCTCGACGCCGGGACCGTCCTTCGGGTAATCTGCTGACTAAAACTTTCTGTCTACCAGTTGCTGTGCGGGTCCCCATCGAGCGCCTGCGGGAGGACGTCCGGCTGCTGGGCAGCCTGCTGGGGCAGGTGCTGCAGGAACAGGAGGGGCCGGCCCTGCTGGAGCGGGTTGAGGGCATCCGGCGCCGGGCCATCGCGCGAAGGCTGGACCCCTCGCCGGAAAACGAGCGGGCCCTGCGGGAGCTGGTCTGGGGCCTGGACCTCGCGGACGCGGAGTGCGTGGTGCGCGCCTTCTCCCTTTACTTCCACCTCATCAACCTGGCGGAGGAACACCACCGGCTGCGGACCCTGTGGGAGCGGGAGGTGCGGGGCCATCCCGCGCCCCGGCCGGAGTCGGTGGCTGCAGCGATCAGCCACCTGCGGTCGGAAGGGGTGCCGGCGGCCCGCCTCGCCTCCCTTCTGGAGCGGCTGGAGCTACGGCCGGTGTTCACCGCCCACCCCACGGAGGCCCGGCGCGCGTCCGTCCTGCTCCACCTCCGGGCGGTGGCGGATCTGCTGGCCGCCCTCAACGACCCTCAGACCACCCCTGAAGCCCGGCGGCGGACCACGCAGGCCCTCCTGGCGGAGATCACCGCGCTGTGGCAGACGGAGGAGCTGCGCGCCCGCCGCCCCACACCCCTGGACGAGGTGGCTGGCGGCCTGTACTACCTGGAGCACAGCGCATGGCAGGTCGCCCCCGTGCTGTTCCGCGACCTGCAGGAGGCGGTGGAGCACTACGCGCCCGAGGCCCGGCCGGCGGTGCGGCCGTTTTTGCGCTTCGGCTCGTGGATGGGCGGGGATCGGGACGGCAACCCCCACGTCACGGTGGAGGTGACCGAGCAGACCCTGCAGCTACAGCGCCAGCGCGTGCTCCGGCTGTACCTGAAGGAGGTAACGGCGCTCGGCCGGGAGCTGAGCGTGTCCACCCGCCGCAGGCACGTCGGTGAGGAACTGGCCAGCTCCCTGAGGCGGGACCTGGCGGAGCTTCCGGAGCTAGAGGCCGACCCGGAGTTCCCGCCCGTCACGGAGCCGTACCGCACGAAGCTGCGCGTGGTGGAAGAGCGGCTGCGGCGGACTCTGGACGGCAGGCCCGGCGGGTACGCTTCCCCCGGAAGTTTCGTGGAAGACCTGGAGCAGGTCCGCCGCAGCCTGGAGGCCCACCGGGGGGAGCGCATCGCTCGGGGACGACTACAGGACCTGCTGGTGCGGGTGCACACCTTCGGGTTCCACTTCGCGGCCCTGGACCTTCGGCAGGACAGCAGGGTGCACGGGCGGGCGGTGGCGTACCTGCTCCGGCAGGCAGGAATCGTGGACGACTACCTGAGCCTTCCCGAGCCCGAGCGGGTCGCCCTTTTGACCCGGCTGCTGGACACCGGCCCGGTGGAGGTGAGCGCCCAGGACCCCGAAGTGGCGGAGGTGGTGACGCTTTTCAGGGCCATCCCCCGCTGGCAGGAGCGTTTCGGGCCGGAGGCGTGCCAGACGTACATCGTGAGCCTCACGGAGTCCGCCAGCGACGTCCTGGAAGTTCTGTGGTTGGCCGCTCAGGTGGGCCTGTACCGGAGGGAAGGCGCTGCAGTGGTCAGCCGGCTGCACGTGGTCCCCCTGTTCGAGCGTATCGACGAGCTGCGACGCTGCGGGGACGTCCTCGACCAGCTGCTCCGCCTCCCCCCTTACCGGGCCCACATCCGAGCCTGGGGCGACCTGCAGGAGGTCATGCTGGGTTACTCAGACAGCAACAAGGACGGCGGGTACCTGGCGGCCAACTGGGCGTTGCACCGTGCGCAGAAGGTGCTGCCGGAGGTGGCCCACCGCCACGGCTGCGCGGTGTGGCTCTTCCACGGACGGGGTGGGGCCATCGGCCGCGGCGGCGGACCCACCGAGCGCGCCATCCTAGCGCAGCCCCGGGAGGCCGCAGACGGCCGGCTGAAGCTCACCGAGCAGGGGGAGGTGCTGGCCGCGCGGTACAGCAACCCACGGATTGCCCGGCGCCACCTGGAACAGCTCACCAGCGCGCTGCTGCGCGCGTGCCTAGCCCCTGCGCCGGAGCCGGACGGGCGAACCCTGGAGCGGTGGGAAGCCATCCTGGACGACCTGGCGGAGCGGAGCCGCCGGGCCTACCGGGCCCTGGTGGAGGATCCGGACTTCCCCCGCTATTTCGCCCAGGCCACCCCCATCGCGGAGATCAGCCGCATGAACATGGCGTCCCGGCCCGTAGCCCGGGGCCGCCAGGGTGGGGTGGAGGAGTTGCGCGCCATCCCGTGGGTGTTCAGCTGGACGCAGACCCGCGCCAACCTGCCGGGGTGGTACGGACTCGGCAGCGCCCTGGACGGGTTCGCCCGACAGGACCCGCACGCCATGACGGAGCTGCGGGCCATGTACGCGGGTTGGCCGTTCTTCCGGTCCGTGGTGGACAACGCGCAGATCAGCCTGGGCACCGCGGACGTGGAGGTGGCGGGCCTGTACGCGGAGCTGGTGGAGGAGGAGTCGGTCCGCGAACGGTTCTACCGCCGCATCCGGGAGGAGTACGAGCGGACCGTGCGGAGGGTGCTGGAGGTCACGGGCCAGCGGGAGCTACTGGACAACTCGCCCGTCCTGCAACGGTCGGTGCGGTTGCGGAACCCCTACGTGGACCCCATGAGCTACCTGCAGGTCCGGCTGCTGCGGGAGCGCCGGGCGCGGCCGGACGACCCGGCGGTGGCGGAGCTGCTCCAGCGGACCGTCAACGGGATCGCCGCCGGCCTGCAGACCACGGGCTAGTCACCACAGGACTGACGGTCGGTGGCGCAGAAGTCCTCCACCACACCACTGTCGGGAGGCAGTATGGGTCACACCCTTCGGGGACGCCACCTGCTGAGCGTACGGGACCTGTCGCCACAGGAGATCCGCCAGGTGCTGGACTTGGCCCACCACCTCAAACGCGAACACCGGGCGGGGATCCGTCACGAGGTCCTGAAAGGTAAGGCCGTGGCGTTGCTGTTCGAGAAGCCGTCCCTGCGCACGCGGGTCACCTTCGAGGTGGGCGTGCGGCAGCTGGGCGGCTACTCGGTTTACCTAGCCCCTCAGGACGTGCAGCTGGGGGTGCGGGAGACCGTACCGGACGTGGCCCGCAACCTGTCCCGTTGGGTGGACGGCATCGTGGCCCGGGTCAACCGGCACGCCGCCCTGGTGGAGCTGGCGGAGGCGGCGGCGGTGCCCGTGATCAACGCGCTGTCGGACTTCGAGCACCCCTGCCAGGCCCTGGGCGACCTGCTGACCCTGGAGGAGCGGTTCGGCGGGCTTTCGGGGATCCGTGCGGCGTGGGTGGGTGACGGGAACAACGTGTGCCACTCGTTCCTGCTGGCCGCTAGCCGGGTGGGGCTTTCTGTGGCCGTGGCTACCCCGCCCGGCTACGCCCCGGACCCCGACGTGGTGGCCGAGGCCCAAGCGGAGGCGCGTCGGTGGGGTGCGTCCGTCCGGATCCTCACCGACCCCCGCGAGGCGGTGGCTGGGGCCCAGGTGGTGTACACGGACGTGTGGACCAGCATGGGCCAGGAGGCCCAACGGGAGGAGCGGCGCCGCGCCTTCCAGGGGTGTCAGGTGACCCGCCACCTGCTGGACTGGGCGGACCCCCAGGCGGTGGTCCTGCACTGCCTG
>JBKBVM010000259.1:0-2175 GCA_046289555.1 bacterium | reverse complement strand
ACGAGCACCTCCGGAATTTCCGAGGGCAGCTCCTCCCGCGTGAAGACCCGGTCGAACTCCTCCTCCGCAGCCCGGGCGGCTTCTGGCCCATGCCAGACCGTCACGATCTCCCGGGCCAGGCGCCGCTTGACGTCCCGGGGGTGCAATCGGCCGACCCGCAGCCCGTCGTCGATGGCCCGCACCTCCTCCATGGGGACCTCCGTGCACAGCTCGAAGTAGGTGACCATGAGGGGGTCGGGCAGGGACATGACCTTCCCGTACATCTCCTGGGGCGGCTCGTTGATCCCGATGTAGTTGCCCAGCGACTTGCTCATCTTCTCCACGCCGTCCAGCCCGGGCAACAGCGGGGTCAGCAGCACCACCTGCGGCGGCTGGCCGAACTCCCGCTGCAGGTCGCGACCCATCAGGTTGTTGAACTTCTGGTCGGTCCCGCCCAGCTCCACGTCCGCTTCCAGGGCCACGGAGTCGTACGCCTGGCACAGGGGGTACAGCAGCTCGTGCAGGCCGATGGGGATGCCCTCCTTCCAGCGCGCGGTGAAGTCGTCCCGCTCCAGGATGCGGGCCACGGTGGTCTTGCTGCACAGCCGGACCACGTCCGCGAAGCCCAACGACCCCAGCCACTGGCTGTTGAAGGTCACCCGCGTGCGCTCGGGGTCCAGGATCCGGCTGTACTGCTCCCGGTAGGTGGCCGCGTTGCGCTCCACCTCCTCCCGGGTCAGCATGGGGCGGGTCTGCTTCTTGCCGGTAGGGTCGCCGATGAGGGCGGTGAAGTCCCCGATCACCAGGATGGCCTCGTGACCCAGGTCCTGGAACTGCCGGAGCTTGCGCAGCACCACCGCGAACCCGATGTGGATGTCGGGCGCGGTGGGGTCCAGGCCCAGCTTCACGCGCAGCGGCCGGCCCTCCCGCAGCTTGGCCAGCAGCTCCTCCTCGGTGATGATCTCCGCGGCGCCGCGCCGCAGCAGCTCCAGCTGTCGCTCGGGTGGAAGGAACGCGGTCATCTTCTAGACACCGCCCGCACCGTCAGGGTACCGAGAACAGCAGCTCCAACGCGGACCGGTCCACTTCCACGCCCAGGCCCGGACCCGAAGGCAGGATGCCCTGGCCGGCCTCGCTGCGCGGGAGCCCGCCCGCCACGTGCTCCAGGTTCCAGTCGTTCATGAAGGACGCCGCCAGCAGGCAGCGAGGCGGCGTGCTGGCCGCCACGTGGGCGGTGGAGGCGGTCACGAGGTCCCCGCCCCAGGTGTCCTCCACCACCAGCTGCAGCCCCAGCGCCACCGCCAGGTCCCGCAGGAAGCGCGCGGCCACCAGCCCGCCCACGCGGCTCGTTTTCAGGTTGACCGCCGCGGCTTGCCCCTCCTGCGCCGCCCGCACCAGGGTGCGCACGTCCGTCACCACCTCGTCGTACACCATGGGGAGGGTGGTGCGCGCCCGCACGGTCAGACACTCCTCCAGGCTCGCGCAGGGCTGCTCCAGGAGCACCTGCGGGTACTTCTCCAGCAGGCGCCCGAGCACCACCGCCTGCTGGACCGTGTAGCCTCCGTTGGCGTCCGCCAAAATCCAGCAGCCCGACCCCACCGCCTCGGCCACCGCGGCCACGCGGTCCGAGTCCGCAAAAGGATCGGTGCCCAGCTTCAGCTGGAACACCCCCACGCCCTGAGCGCGGTGCCGTGCCGCGAAGTCCGCCATGGCCTCCGCCGGCCCGAGCGGCACCGCCACGTACAGGGGGAACCGCTCCCGGTACGCGCCACCCAGCAGCGTGGCCACCGGCAGGCCCGCCGCTTTGCCCAGCAGGTCCCAGCACGCCACGTCCACGGCGCTCTTCGCGTAGGGGTGGCCTGCCAGGGCCGCGTCCATGCGGGCGTGGACGTCCGCCAGGTTCCGCGGGTCCGCTCCCACCACCGCGGGCGCCAGCTCCCGCAAGGCGGCCCGGGCGCCGCCCGCGAAGGCGGGCAGGTACGTGCTCCCCAGCGGGCACACCTCGCCCCAGCCGTCCACGCCCTCGTCCGCCACCAGCCTCACCACCGTACTGGGCAGGCGTTCCACCACGCGGCCACCCGACATGACGTAGCGACCGTGGGCGTAGGTCAGCTCGTACCCGTACACCTCCACCGCTCGGACCCGCACCGCCACCTCCTGACGCTGAACTGGAGGAACCCGGCTACCCGGGCTGCG
>JBKBVM010000258.1:0-2218 GCA_046289555.1 bacterium | reverse complement strand
CCCTGTTCCGCTCCCTGGTGGGCCTGGTGCGGCCCAAGAAGGGCTCCGTGCACTTCGAGGGTCGGCCGCTACACGGCCTCCGGCCCCACGAGGTGGTGCGCCAGGGTGTGGCGTACGTGGCCGCGGAGCGGGAGCTGTTTCCCCAGCTGACGGTGCTGGAAAACCTGGAGCTGGGGGCGTACGCCCGCCCGGAGGGCGCCCGCCAGCGTCTCGAGATGGTATTTGAGCTGTTCCCGCGGCTGGCGGAGCGCAGGGCGCAGCGGGCGGGCACCCTGTCCGGGGGCGAGCAGCAGATGCTGGCCATCGCGCGGGCGCTGATGGCACAGCCCAAGTTGCTGCTGCTGGACGAGCCGTCCACCGGGCTGGCACCGCGGTTGGTGGCGGAGCTGTACCGGCGGCTGGAGACCCTCCTCCGGCAAGGGGTCACCATCCTGCTGGCCGAGCAGCAGGTGGGCGCCGCATTGGGCCTGTGCTCCCGGGTGTACGTGCTGAAGGACGGGGGCGTGGCGTTTGAAGGGGAGGCTGCGGAGCTGCGGGGCAGCGCGCAGCTGCGTGTGGCGTACCTCGGGGGGACGTAGCGTGGGCGTGGTCCTGGACGGGCTGGTGCTGGGGCTGCAGCTGGCGCTGCTGTCGGTAGGGGTCGTGTTCGTCTACGGCCTGGGCGGCGTGCTGAACCTGGCCCACGGACAGGTGGCGGTGGCCGGGGGCTTGGTGGCAGCCCTGCTCCTGCAGGCGAGGGTGAACCCGGTGTTGAGCGGGCTGGGGGGCGTGCTGGCTGCGGGCCTGGTGGCCCTCCTCCTGGACCGCACCCTGCTGCAGCCCGCGTACCGCCGCAGAGGGGAGGAGCGGCTGCTGCTGGCCCTCATCCTGACCCTGGGCACGTCCTTTGCCCTGGACGGTTTCTTCACGTTCCGCTACCCCAACGTGGCTTTGAGCCTGCGGCTGCCCGCCCCGTCGGTGGAGGTGGCCGGGATCACCGTGCGTACCGCCAGCCTGGCGGTGGGAGCCCTGTCCCTAGTTACCTTCGGGCTGCTGCTGGTTTTCTTAAAGGGCACCCGGCTGGGAAAGGCCGTCCGCTGCATCATCCAGAACGAGGCGGGGGCGTGGCTGTGCGGGGTGGACGTGGAGCGGGCGCGGAGTGTCACCCTGTTCCTCAGCGGCCTGCTGGCGGGGGTGGCGGCGCTGGGACAGGGGTTCTTCTCGTACCTGGGGCCCGACATGGGGCCGGAGTTCACCATCCTGGCCCTGATCGTGGCCGTGGTGGGCGGCGTGCGCAGCCTCACGGGTACGTTCCTGGCGAGCCTGCTGTTGGGGATGGTGAACGCCGCGCTGAGTTACTGGGTCGGCACGTACCTCACCTGGATCGCCCTCCTGGCGGTGGCGGTGGCCACCCTGCTGGTGCGGCCGGAGGGCCTGCTGGCGTACTGGCCATGAGCGTACCTTGGACCCGGCAGGCAGCACCTGTCGTGGCGGTGGCGGCGGTGCTGGCAGTCCTGCCCCTGGCGGCGGGCGAAAGCCCCTACCAGATGCGCATCGCCACCCTGATGCTGGTCCTGGCCTGCTACACGGTAGCCTTCAACCTGCTGTTCGGACACACCAACCAGCTGTTCCTGTGCGTGGGAGCGCTGGCGAGCCTGGGCGGCTACCTGTCGGTGATCCTGGTGCGGGACCTGAAGCTAACGAGCCTGGCCGCGGTGGGGCTGGCCACGGTGGCCGCGGCGGCCACCGGAGGCTTTTTGAGCTACGTGAGCGTGCGCCGCGGCTTCGGGGTGCTGTTCGTGGGGATCGTCACCCTGGCGGTCTCCCTGATCGTGCACAACCTCCTGCTGGGCCTGCGGGACCTGACCAACGGGGAGACCGGCATCGTGACCCGCGGGCTGGGGGTGGGCCTGGGAGAGGACCCGCACCGGGCCTACTACGTCCTGCTGGCCGTGCTGGTGGCTTCCCTGGCGGGCTACCGCTGGCTGTTCGGCTCCCGGCACGGTGCGGCCCTGCACGCCCTCAGCGAGGACGAGGTCAGCGCGGAGCTTTCGGGCATCGACGTGACCCGCTACAAGGTGGCGTGCGCGGCGGGCGCGTCAGCCCTGGTGGGCCTGGTGGGCGCCCTGTACGCGGACCTGAACGGCTTCATCAGCCCGTCGGTGTACGCGGTGGGCCATGTGGACATCCCCGTGCTGGTAGCGCTCCTCCTGGGCGGGATGCGGACGCTGCTGGGACC